>JAJAZG010000167.1 GCA_026785865.1 Pseudanabaena sp. CAN_BIN31 | reverse complement strand
TTTTGTTTTTTTTGCTATCCCAACCTTTATAAAAACCCATAATTTTTAGGGGGGGGCGGTGCGCGGCCTTCTATTTTCGGGTTTTGTTTCCTACTCCCTTCCCAGTAAAAGATTAGCGTTGCCTAAGAAACCTAAAAACCCAAAAAGCTGTGGCGCTCGCGCCACAGCTTTTTGGGTTCAATTATGCTTGCCTACTTATCCCTTTTGGTGGATTTAAAAGGACTTAAATATCACGCGATCAAGATTAAAAATTAGCCTATAAGTTTCTATCTTAATTAATTGAAAATGTAAAATAACACAGCCACTCTCTTCGTGCGATCGTTCTGATAGGAAGTTTAATTCCCCGTCGGTAGAAACTAAGTAGAGGACGCGACAAAAACTCTACACTAGCTGTGTTATTTACAAATTACGTTGTACTTGGAATGACCTTCTAACCGCTATTTTTATTACTATCTGCCGATCTGACGACGCTCTCCTTCGATCAGCAGCAATGGGACACAACGATAAACTCCCATCTAGTATTGCATTCGTTATCTCGCAACTAATACAGGAAATAGCTCTAGAACTAGACGAACTTAGCAACGTACAATAATTGCGAAGTTCATTCCATTATTGTACGTTACTAAACAGAAGAATTAGTACGTCAATAGTTAAGAAAAACAAGTTATTTATGTACTCACTTTACGCAGAGCGAAGATCCCCCCTCATCCCCCACCCCCTTCTCCCACGAGGGTAGAAGGGGAGTTAGATTAGTTTTCTGGTTCCCCTCTCCCTTAATGGGAGAGGGGCTAGGGGTGACGGTCTTAGAAAATTCTGCGTAAGGTGAGTTATGTACTTATTTATAGGGTTGACGACCGTTTTTTTGCTTGGTCTATATTAAATTGTTTCTGTTGCTCAGTTAGGATTTGTGAATCAGAATCAAAATACATGTCCCACTGGAACGAGGCTAGTAAAAATAGACTCCCAGCAGTGATAAATCCACTAAAGAGGTATTGCCATGTCGGGATATAAGACAACAGCATAATTGCGACCAAATGTACCCCCCCACATAAAAGAAATGCGCGCGATCGCAGTCCCCACCCTGTGATGAAGTATCCGATCGCACTCAATCCCAACCACAATGAAGAAAGATACGGTAATACGCTCCAGCCATTACCAAAAATGCCCCAATTAGTCACAATTATACCGATAATCATCAGTCCTATCCAAGCATATACCACCCACCGTTTTCGTTCTACACTCACCCAATACCAAGCCAAACCATAAGTACCCCAAGAGCCAATCAGAGTCAGAATTGACCATATAATGGCTTGCTCAGTCCATCCGAGCGTTGAAAACTGAGCCGTCGAGAAAATAACAGTACAGATAACACCCCACAAAACAAAAACCTGATCAATACGGGTATAGAAAACGTACAGTGGTTCTTGGTCTTTTACTTGGATAGTGAAACGTAGGAGTCCTTCAAGATCTTGAACGTCCATGGCAGCCTGCTTGCTGCGAACAACAGGCTGAGTAGGGCTAAAAGTTGTCATTATGTGAACTAGTTAAGGATTTTAATTGCCTTAATCTAATATAACAATTCTTAAAACTAATTAACTGATCGGTATAAAACGCTTCCCTCCTTCAATACTTAGTACAAATTTTTTCAACGAAGATGTAAGCGTTACGGAGTAATGACTCTAGCAAGTTCTTATTTAATTAGCTATTAGTAATATAACCCAAGGTGCTACCTAAAAAAATCGCTTCTAATATAGCCCCATAAACAACTAAATTCTGCCTTTTTTGCATAAATATCTAGCGTTTTTATTATAATTTTTTTTGAGCTTATAAATAGTAACTTGGGTTAATTGTTAAATTTAGATACAACCCAGACAACTCAATCTAGTGATTAAATCAGATTGAATTGAATTAATCTAAATATATAAATTATTATATTTGTTATCTCTCCGCATTCCCTGACGCAGCTTCGGCATCTAATCGAGTATTGATTGCTACTGAGGTTGCAGCTTTTGCTTCTTCTAGCATCGCTTTCGCTACAACGATCACGTGAGTGGCATAATCTTCAGCATTATCGGCTAGATGTTCGAGTTTCTTGGCTTGTCTGAGTGCTTCGGCTTCATCAAGTTTTGATTGAATCTTAGGTTGAGTTTTTTGGGTTGGAGATTGAGTATCCTTAAGGGATTTTGCCAAATCTTCAACTTCTTCTAGACTATCACTGAGTTGCTCAGTAAATCTATCAATTGTAGTATTCATAATGTTTTTCTTCATATAATGAATTTTTGAGTAATTTTTTCATATTCAAGTCGACTTTTTAATCAGCTTGAGTAGAGGTTAAAACTACTCCCTTCCCAGTGAAAGATTAGACGTTGCGGCGCGGAGCGCCGCAACGCTAATTCTTGGGTTTTAATGTCTATTTTTATACTGGGAAGGGAGTAGATAATTTTAAAAAAGTTTTGGTTTCCAAAACTTTTTTAAAATTATTTGAGTTTCTAACGCGGTGAGACAGTAACTTCCTTTTCAGGAACTAGTAGTTCACCAGTAGTGAACTCTTTGATAGCAGCAAGGGGCCATGCAAAGCCACCTAACATACACTTAATAGCAAGAGGAACATCAAGCAGGATTTCCTTTTGGGCTGCGGTTGCCCTGTCTTTACGAATAGCGATTAGGTAAGCACGACCAACCCAGCCGATCCAACCTGTGATGTATAAAAATATCAAGCCAGGAATGGTGAATTCGCTTGCATGATCCCAACGACCATCGCTGATCAAGTGAGGTAGACCGTCTTCACCACAAAGCAAGCTAGAGTCTGCATATTTTGCAAAGCGAGCTTCGGTTTGGGCGATTTTACCTGTGAGGTATTCCGCAGGAGCGCTACCAGCTTGGAAGTTAGCCAAACGCGCTGTGTAACTGTTAACTTCAGCTTGCAAGCGCTCTTGGAAAACGGCGGAGGTTGCACAGGGAGTCAAGAGCTTGAAGGAGAATTCTGCGTATGCGGCAGGAGTTGCGGCTAGGCTAATGCCAAACCACAAGCTAATCACGAGAATGAGAGCAAAAAGTCTTTTCATAAATAGACTGACCTTAATTTACCTTGGTTATGAGATAGGCAAAAATAACAAGATTATTAGTTTGAGAACTTAATGTCAGATCCTATATCAGCGATCGCGCCTTGGTAAAGCAATCTTCACATCCTGTAAAGTAAATTATTAATTAAGGGCTACAAATTACCAAAATGCCAACTATTCTTGCGATCGAATCTAGCTGTGATGAAACTGCGGCGGCGGTAGTATGCGATCGCCACATCCTCAGTAACGTGGTTTCATCACAAATTGCCACCCATGCTCTCTATGGCGGTGTTGTGCCAGAAATTGCAGCGCGACAACATGTGGAAACAATTAATTTGGCGATCGCGCAGGCTCATCGCGAATCGGGTAAAACATGGGCAGAGATTGATGGTATTGCGGTAACAACTGCCCCTGGTTTAATTGGTGCGCTGATGGTCGGGGTGACGGCGGCAAAAACCTTGGCAATGTTACATAAAAAGCCTTTGATCGCGGTGCATCACCTTGAGGGGCATATTTGTTCGGCATTACTCGCCGATCCGACTTTGGAGCCGCCATTTTTATGTTTATTAGTTTCTGGCGGACATAGCAGCATTATTTTAGTCAAGGACTACACCGACTATCAGGTGATGGGCAAAACTCGCGATGATGCCGCAGGGGAAGCCTTTGATAAAGTGGCGAGATTGTTAGGTTTAGGCTATCCAGGGGGGCCAGCAATTGACAAGATCGCGATCGCAGGAAATCCGAAAGCTTACAAATTACCACAGGGTCGAATCGCTGATTTTCCCTATGATTCTAGTTTTAGTGGTCTGAAAACCGCAGTATTGCGCCTCACCCAAAAGTTAAGCCCCAATGGTGAACCCTTGCCGATCGCCGATATTGCTGCAAGTTTTCAAGAAGCTGTGGCTGCGGCGCTGTCGACTCGCACGATTAAATGCGCGATCGCCCATAATTTATCGACGATTGTGGCAGTTGGTGGTGTAGCGGCTAATAGTGTCTTGCGATCGCGCCTTGTTTCTATGGCAGCCGATCATGATCTGAGGGCAGTTTTTCCACCCCTGAGCCTATGTACGGATAACGCAGCGATGATTGGCTGTGCAGGTGCAATTCATCTCGCTCGCGGCGAAACATCGCCGATGAGTATTGCCACGCGATCGCGCCTCAATCTCGAAGATTGCCAAAGTTTATACAGGCAAGGGGCTTAAGCCCCTTGTTATTCTGTGATTTTGCAGTAGTAGCAATTCATGAATTGCTACTACTTTTATTACATGACCGATGGAATAACTAGGTTTTCCATGGAGCTATGGATTTTTTCGGTGAGTTTACGATTGCATTCCTTAGCGGCGGTGCGACTAGACTGATATTCGGCTAGGTGATCGGAAACTGAAACTGGCTCGGCAACGGAAATGGTTAACTTGCGATCGCCAAATTTTAGTTCTTCCTTAAAAACTGAGTCTTGATTAGTTTCGGTCACACGCTGCAATACATTCCACATTAATTTAATAACTTCGATATAGCGGCTAGGGCTAGGATGTTGGCGCACATAGTCGCTGGTCACGCCGATAAGGCTTTCGGCAATTCGCATATGCCAGTTGCTATAGGTAGCTTCGAGGGCTACCTGATTTGCGAAACCGCGCTCCATTTGCGATAACTGCTCAATATTTTTAATATCGTTACGAAAAATGCGATCCCAGCCTAATTGTTCGAGTCGGCGACAGCGATCAATCGGTGAACCCTTTGGTTTAATGCCAAAATTCATTTCGGCAACGCTCAAAATGCGATCAGCTAAATCCTGCAAGTGGCTCCCTAAATCATCAGAATTAGCAGTTTTACTTTCGTCCCCATCGCGTTTGACATAGTTGCCATATAAAGTTTTGTAATAGTCGCTGACCCATTTCACTAAGTAACTACCCAAAGCATAAAACCGTTGATAGCGAGTTGCGGGGGTAATTGCTGACCCAGTAATTCCACATTCCTTTTCAATTGTGACGATCGCCTGATCGATTTTGCCCCAAGCAGCGCTCGAATATTCGTACTGAATCCCCACAGGAATAATTAACATTTCCTCGGTGCGCCCTTCTTTTTGGAGATCTTCGGCTGCCCAAAAGCCAATTTGAGCAATGCCTGGTTCTAGCTCGGCAACGGTTTCACTTTTGCCATTTGTACCACCTTCAGGAGCCATCGCTAGAGGTACATCGCCATGAGTAATTTGCTTACGCATCCGATTTAAGGCGATGCGATCGAGCTTGGCTCGAAATGTGGAAATCCCACCCAGTGCTGGAAATAGCCAATTCACATAGTCGCCCGCCCATAGAGAAATGCCGCGATCGTATACAAAACCACTATGGGGCAGCATCGTTAACTTGATGCCCATTTCTCGCGCTTGCTCTGGCACTTCATAGGCAAGCAAGTACAACATCGCGAAGGGATCGTCTGTGCTGGGATGCCGAAAAGCAAGAATATAGCGGGATTTGCCATCTTGAAATTTTTTAGTGGCGGCGACAAGGCGATCAATATAGCGGGTTTCGATCTGCTTGATGCCGCATTGCCACCGCAACCAAAATGGCGTTAACATCCGTATGATCTGCAATATGAACTGATTGGACTTAGGCGGATAAACTGTGAGAGGTGGTTG
>JAJAZG010000166.1 GCA_026785865.1 Pseudanabaena sp. CAN_BIN31 | reverse complement strand
GCTCTTGGGTTTTAATTGGTCGTTACGGTCAAAACTTGCGGTGGTGTGGCATCAGCAGGATAAAGAAAATCAAACTGAACCACGCGGCGATCGCTTGGTGGCATAGTTAGCGTCACCAATGATTTACCACGTTCGCCACGATTCATAACTAGATGGACATAGCGGGTTTGCGCTAAACCCTTGTCATCGCGAAACCGTACTCGCACTGAGCCGCGAAAAAATACATTATCGGGCAATGGCTCAAAAAATTGCAAACCGCCAACGGGTTTATCATATTTGATTGGATTTTGGAATGAAAGCACAACGGTTTGAGTTTCATTCGTAGAGTTTTGTAATGGAAGCGTGAGATTATATTGCACACCATAGTTGCCATGAGCAGAATAGGCGGTGTCGGGATAACGGACTTTTAGAGGTGCGGTTTGGACTTGTCCCGTTCCCATTGTGCCATATTGCAATAAGCTCAAGCCATAGGAATAGGATTCGCCACGTTTGGGAATAGATAAATCTTGACTATCTTTATCGGTCAAATTTCCAAACCATTGCGAACCAATCTGAATACCCGCCACACGGCTATATTCAAAGGCTCCTTCTGTTAAATCTGGCGGTGTTGGCACGACATCGCGAGGTTTGGCAAGTTCGCCTTTTTTAAGAATCTCTTCCCATTCGTTGAGATTGGGAGCGCGTTCAGTTCCATCAGCATTAAGCCGTGCATAGAGCGCCAAAGTTGCGACATAAACTTTGCCATCGCTACGTAAACGCGATAAACCCGATCGCCCATTTAATGGCGGCTCTAATTCTTTGACAGGAATCGGAATATTCATCAACATTCGACTCTCTTTCGGAGGAATTACGATCTGGGCTGGGAATATATCCTGACGGCGACCGCGCAAAATATCGAGCATGGCGCGATCGCCAGGGCCGCGATACATCGAGCCATTGTTATTCAAAGAGTAATTGGGAGCTTCGTAAAATGGCGCATCGGGCTGACTGAGATAGCTTGCGCCTAATAGAGTATCAATAGTTACGGGTTGGTCGGTGGGGTTATAGGCGATCGCGCCAATATACAAGGTTCGTAAATCCGTTGGTGGTGGCGCTTTAGAAATATGGTGCGTAAATAAATCAAAGCGACCTTGCAAGGAAAAGTTTAAATGTGCCTTGGGATATGCCATGCCTTCAGGCGAAAAAGCTGATAGCAAAATTCCTTCTGTCTGGACAATTTCAGGGCTATTGCTATTAAACATCGGCACATCGTCAAGTTTGCCCATGAGCGGACGCATTTCTTGGCGATCTAAAATGATTTTTGGTGTGATTTTCGGTTGGTTGGCAGCTTGAGCAACTTTGTTAGTTCGATCAAGCGTATTTACCGAACTCATACTGGGTAAAACAGGCGAGATGGGAGTCAATAAGGACATTAAGAAGGCTGTTAACATGTGGCTTTTAGCATCCAAAGTTTGAGGCAAGTTTATATAATAATTGCGATTAGACCCCGTTTCGCAAAGCATAAATCTTGAAAAAACATCTTAATGCCCTGCTGTTCCCATCACAAAAGCATCGGCAGTCGAAAAAGAGGCGATCGCAATACCAATTGCCAGCGAAATCATTGCTTTACGCAAGAAGACTGTGCGTTCAGCCTTATAAGCTTGCAGATCGTCAATTTGCTGCATCCATGTATTCGTAATCGCTGTTTGCAGACTTTCACCCTTTTGCATCATTACTTCGGGAGAAATACCTGTAGGGGCAACTTTGCGGGGATATAGCCCAAATATTGAAAAAGCGATCGCGATCGCTAACGATACACAGGCTGAAAGTTGAAAACTCAGATAGACAAAGTACAAATTTTCCTGTTCGGGCTTGACATGGATTTGAAAGGTGTAAGTGACTCGCAAACCAAGCAGTAACAAGGCACTAATTTCCATTACACCTGCAAGCTTTGTACCGAGCGTATCAACTCCATGCTGGGCTTGCTCTAGACAAAACTTGGTGTACTCGTAAAGAAAATTTTGCTGCTCTTCCATATTCTTATCCCTGCGCCTTGCGCTCTAAATTAGACCGCAGTTAGGTAATAGAGCCAATGCTTTGCATCGGCTCTATTGCCTAACTGCGGTCTAACAATAATTGTTTTAGTCGCATCGGATCGCCTTGATCGACAACTTTACCGCGCTCCAACAAAAACGCGCCATCGGCATAATTAAGCTCATTCAAACGATGCGTGACCCATAGCGCTGTTAAATTCTTTTGTTTAACGAGATCGCGCACAGAGGCGACTAGATCAATCTGATTTTCGCCATCTAGCAAAGCCGTCGGCTCATCCAGTAATAAAACTTCGGCATGACGGGCGATCGCCCCCGCGATCGCTACCCGTTGTTTTTGACCACCACTGAGGGCATAAATAGGACGGCGGATCATTTGGGCGAGATTCACCGCGCTGAGAGATTCTTCAACTCTCTGCTGAGTTTCGCTATAGGAGAGATTTTCGGATACTAAACCAAAGGCAATATCTGCGCCAACGGTGGGCATCACCAACTGATGATCGGGATTTTGAAACACAAAGCCAATGCGATCGGCGATCGCAATATCACCAGATTTTGGCTTGAGTAAACCTGCCAAAAGCCTCAATAAAGTGGATTTGCCACTGCCGTTAGTTCCCAGCAGCATCCAAAATTCACCTTTGGGGACAGACAAGGTACAGCGATCGAGGACAGTTTCGCCCGAAGCCCAAGCAAAATTAAGATCGCGAACACTAATAGCGGTGGTTACAGATTGATCGGTGAGCATCTCTAATTAAAAATATATTAAATACAGCGTCTTGCGCTGCCATAAAACCCAGCTAATTTTTTAAAAGTGCCGCTTCGCGGCACTTTTAAAAAATTAGCTAACCATCAATAGGCTGTAATGTTTTGGGCGCCGGCCCCGGGGGGCACAAAGGTTGTTTTAATTGGCACG
>JAJAZG010000165.1 GCA_026785865.1 Pseudanabaena sp. CAN_BIN31 | reverse complement strand
GATTGAAGGAGCGATATTAGCTCAGACTCAGTTAAATGTAGACATAGCGCTAGTGGGCGATCGCGATATTCTCGCTAATTACCTCAAGCAACATAACTATCAAGAAAGCGATCGCCTAGAGATCGTGCCATCAGAAGGCATCATCGAAATGGATGATGAACCCCTCGAAGGGTTGCGTCGCAAGCCCAACTCCTCGATCGCCGTTGCCATGAATTTAGTCAAGCGTAAGCAAGCCGATGCCGTAATTTCGGCAGGACATTCTGGTGCGGCAATGGCGGCGGCTCTCCTGCGTTTGGGGCGCTTACCAGGGGTAGATCGACCTGCGATCGGCGCATTATTCCCCACACAGGTTGCCCACAAACCAGTCTTGCTGCTGGATGTCGGCGCAAATGTAGACTGTCGCCCCAAGTTTTTAGAGCAATTTGCGATTATGGGATCGCTCTATAGTAAATATGCGATCGGTATCCAAGATCCTAAAGTAGGTTTGCTGAATATTGGCGAAGAAGCCTGTAAGGGCAACGAACTGGCGATCCGTGTGCATCAAGCCCTGCAAGATAATCCCCAAATTACCTTTGCAGGAAATGCCGAAGGACGCGACATTCTTAAAGGACAGTTTGATGTGATCGTCTGTGATGGATTCGCTGGCAATATTGTCCTCAAATTTGCTGAGGGTGTCGGTAATGCAGTAATGCAAATCCTCAAGGAAGAATTACCCAAAGGTTGGCGGGGCAAGCTCGGTGCATTAATCTTGAAACCTAATCTCAAAAAGGTGAAAGAGCGCATTGATGCCGATGAATATGGCGGTGCATTATTGCTTGGTGTGGCAGGTATTTGCGTGATTAGTCATGGTAGCTCCAACGCTGTCAGCATTCGTAACGCCATCCGCGTTGCCAAGGATGCCGTTGATAACGACGTACTTGAGCGCATTCGTGGTCAAATCAAGCCGAAAGTCCCTGTTTCTGCGATCGATGATACGCCTGATGATCCACCGACTTAATCCCTTTATTGTTAGCGATTTGCGCCAACAATAGATACTCTTGTTTAGACCAGATCAAATACAGCCCATGACTAATACTGAATCTTCTCTCTTCGGAGTACGTTTTGTTGGTAGCGGTTCCGCCGTTCCCGATCGCGTACTTACTAATATCGATCTCGCGCAGATGGTAGACACCACTGACGAGTGGATTGCCTCACGTACAGGCATCAGAGCGCGGCATATTGCCGATGGAGACGAAGATTCAGTCGCAAATTTGGCGGCTCAAGCAGGACAAAAGGCGATCGCCGCCGCAGGGTTGACACCTCAAGATATTGATCTAATTATTTTGTCAACCTCAACCAGTGATGATTTATTTGGCACAGCAGGGCGAGTTCAGCAAATTTTGGGCGCAGAACGAGCGGTCGCTTTCGATCTAGTCGCCGCTTGTTCGGGATTTGTATTTGGCTTAGTCACCGCATCCCAATATATTCGTACAGGTGTTTACAAAAATGTCTTGCTGATCGGTGCAGATGTCTTGTCACGTTGGGTAGATTGGGAAGATCGGCGCACTTGTATTTTGTTTGGTGATGGTGCAGGTGCGGTAGTTTTGCAAGCAAGCAGCGAAATTAAACCTGAAAACAATCTATTAGGCTTCGAGATGCGGAGTGATGGTAAAGGTAATAATTTACTAAATATTAATTATTCAGGGCGCAGCACTTTTGAACCGATCAGCATGAATGGTCAAGAAGTCTATCGCTTTGCGGTGCGGCGCGTGCCTGAAGTAATCGAAAAATCTTTGCATTATGCCAATCTCGAAATCCATGATCTCGATTGGTTGATTTTGCACCAAGCCAATCAACGCATTATTGATGCAGTCGTCAATCGTTTGGACTGCGATCCCGCCAAAGCTGTCAGCAATATGGGCAAATATGGCAATACTTCCGCTGCCTCGATCCCGATCGCCCTTGATGAATGGGTACAAGCAGGAAAAATCCAACCCGATCATTTAATTGCGATCGCAGGTTTTGGCGCGGGGCTAAGTTGGGGTTCGGCGGTATTTCGTTGGGGTTAAGTTAAGCTTGTTTTTTATGATTATTCTTAACCCATTCTCGAAACTCCTTTAGAATCTTAGTTTCACCAATCAGTAAGCGTCTTTGCAGATATTCCACAATGATCGCCGCAGGTAAATGCGGGAAAGATAAACTTTTTGTGATTGGTAAATACTTACCACTTTCCAGAGCGAAAAATGCTAGGTCATAGCCATCATAAAGCCAAATTTCGGGAATGCCGAGCAATGCATAAATTGGTAAACGGCGATCGCTAGGATTGGTGATATCAACTTCTAAAACTAAGTCAGGCGGTGGATCTTGTCCGACAATCACATCTTCTCTGTCGCGGATAACAGGTTCATTCTTAATGTAATAACAAGAGTCTGGTTCACCACCTATTTTCAATTCGGGAATCTTCATCAGCAAAGAACCCAAGCATCTCATATCAATGTTTAATTCATCTACATAAATCGTCAAGAGCTTATCAAAAAAGTGACTGCTACCTTCATGCAGTGAAAGTGGAGACATAATTTCTAAAGTGTTATTGATGTAATGAAATAGGGTTTTACGGCGATCGCCAATATCCGCAAGTAAGCATTCAAAGGTTTCCCAACTAACGTGATGCAGCAGGATGCGTTGTTCGGCTATTGGTCGAATTAGTTCGGTGATGGGGGGCTTAGTGGCAATCATGGGTCTGGCTCCTATGTTCCAAGAATTTACAGCATTCAATCTAAATTTCTAGCCAATTTAAAATTTCATGATTCACGCGCTCAGGATGATCATCATGGGCGCAATGCCCCAATCCTTCTAAGTAGATTAATGTGGTATTAGGAGCGTATTTAACCAAACGCTTACCCTCAGATGGTGGAATTAAGCGATCGCCACTTCCCCACAAAATTAATAAGGGAACTTGCAACTGCTCAAGGGCTTGAGTCAAGCTTGGCGAATAGTTCGGTTGATTAAGGCTACGATTTAGTCTTAGAAAAGCTTCGGCAGCTTGGCGATCGCGGGCTGGTTTCGCAATAATTTCCACCAATTGAGCGTCTACTCGGCGGAGATCGCCATAGACAATTCCTTTAAGAACTAGGCGAATAGTGAATGGTTGACGCACTAAATTAAATAATGGCTTTACTAAGACTGCGGAAACGATCGCCTTAACCGTCCGTTCAATTGGTTGCAAAGCTTTTGGAACTAGTGCGTTAAAAGCATCAATATCGGGCAAACTAATGGTAACGACTCCCGCAGCCATTTCGGGATGATGACTAGCCGCGATCGCCGACACCAATGAACCAATTGAGTTACCAATGATCACCATCGGTACTTTCACAAATTTGCGCCAAAACTCAAAAACCTGTTCTACCCACAAATAAAACGAATAGCGCGTTGGTGGCTTCTCAGAGTTCCCAAACCCTAACAAGTCAATTGCATATACCGTATGATTTTTGGCTAACTCAGGGATATTGCCACGCCAATGATCGATCGCCGCGCCAAATCCATGAATTAACAAAATCGGCGGCTTAGTATTTTCACCATTATGCGATCGGACAAAGCCATAATGCGATCGCCATCCTCGAAAATACCAATCGCGATATTGCAGCCCAGTAGCCTTGCTCATAACTTTTACTATTTATCCTTTAGCGCGTACCAAGTCACCATCACTATTAACATGTAATCCACATTCTTGATTACTCATCTCCCACCACCAGCGACCAGCGCGGAGATCTTCACCTGCTTGGACAGCTCTAGTACAAGGCGCACAACCAATACTAGGAAAGTTTTGGTCATGGAGCGCATTGTATGGAACATCATTTTGATGAATGTATGCCCAAACATCCTCATTTGACCAATCAATTAAAGGATTAATCTTGGCAATATGGCGATCGCCATCTAGTTCAACGGTTGCCATCGCCGAGCGGTTAGCAGTCTGATCGCGACGTAAACCTGTAATCCAAGCATCAAGCCCCTTAGTCGCCCGACCAAGCGGCTCAACTTTACGAATGTAACAACATTGCTTACGATTTTCCACACTGTCATAAAACAGATTAATGCCCTTTTCACTAACCATCTGCTCCACTGCTTCCGCTTGAGGGAACATGATTCGCAATTGGATCTGGGGATATTTTTGCTGGACTTTCGCGATTACCTCATAAGTTTCCGCATTCAATCGACCTGTATCGAGGGTGAATACATGGGCATCGGGCTTGATTTTGGCAATCATATCGATCAACGCGACATCTTCCGCGCCAAAGCTAGATGCAAGCGAGATCTTTTCATAGTTACCGAGCGCCCATGTGAGAACTTCTTGAGGAGTCCGACCCTTCAGTTGGGCGGCGGCGCTGTCAATGTCAGTTTGCAAGGTCATTAGCTAATTAAATCTTGAGAATATTTTTAAATCCTACTCCCTTCCCAGTATAAAAATAGATATTAAAACCTAAGAATTAGCGTTGGGGGGGGGGGGGGGGGGGGCGGGGGGGGGGGGGGTGGGGGGGCCCGGGGGGGGGGGGGGGGGGGCGGGCCCCGGTTTTGGGGGCGTTTCTGGGGGGGTGGGGGGGGGGGTGGGCCGGGGGGGCTGGGCCCGGTCGACCGCGCCTGACG
>JAJAZG010000164.1 GCA_026785865.1 Pseudanabaena sp. CAN_BIN31 | reverse complement strand
CGCGCAGCGTGCGCCACAGCTTTTTGGGTTTGAGTTATTTATTACGTCCATCTACTTAACTTCCAAATCGAATCTAACTAATTTACATCAGCACGCAATACTTGAGACTTTTTAAGTGTACCCAAAAAAGTAAAGCTTTACATATATAGTTCTTTTTTTAACTAAGCATTACAAGCGATTTTCTAGCAATGTAAAACTATCTAAATAAAAACCCAATCAAATAAAAAAGTTGGCAGAAAGTGCCAACCTTTTATTTGATTGAGTTTTATATCAAATACCAGAACCAAACAAATTAGAACTAGAACCTGTACCAAATAGATCGAGTCCGCTAAGAAGACTCAGGGTAAAGAGATCTAACCCAGTCAAGAGACCATCGCCAGCAGCATTTAAAGGTTGAGGTGTAGCACCGTCAGGGTCAAGGAAAGTTAATCCTTCGGGTACAAGTGGTAGGTCAGTAAATAGTTGATCCGTTCCAGATCCAACATCAATCGTTATCGCTCCACCAACGTTGTAAACGGTGAACACATCATCACCGCCATTGCCACTAATTGTTGTGCCAGGTTGTGTATTGTTGACAGTCACATTGTCATTACCACTACCAAGCTGGAGATTCAGGTTCTCAAAGTTGGCGTAGTTGATGCTACCTATCATGCCAAAGCCACTGATGTCATAAGCTGTGACTGTTCCAGTTACGCCGATCGTGTTGCCTGAGTCGTCAATGTTAAGAATGTCATAGTTCGCATCAGCATCAAGGGTCAGTGTGTTCTGGATCTGGCTGAGAGTGCCACCACCGCTTGGTTGGTTACTACCCACATTCACCACGTCATTACCTGAGCCTGTATAGACATAGGTGGGCGATAAAATTCTCTGGATATTAATCGTATCGTCACTGCTGTTACCCAAGATGGACACAAAAGTAGCCGTGATAGAGCCATTGATACTAGTTGTATTCGGCGTTGACCCTTGGTTTGTGATCAACACGTTATTGCCTGCGGTCATTGAGGCTGTCGAGTCCAAATTAAAGTCGCCTGCTAGGGTAAAGGTGACATTCTGTGCAGCTTGAACATTGCCACTCGCGACAACACTTAGTCTACTGGTGTCGAACAAAATCGAGCCTTGTGTACTGACCGCTCTCTGAAGATTGATCTTGCCAGATGTGTTTTTGATCGAGATCGAGTTACCTGTTTGGAAATCAAATACACCATTGCCAGAGTTCCCTGTGACAGCACCAATCGTGGTGTCGCTTGTACCTGCATCAACTTTGATGTTGTTTGAGGCGCGGAGGGACTCGTTCAAGTTAGGGTTGGAGAAGTTATAGGTTGAGGCGATCGCACTGCCTGATGTATTGGTCGTGGAACCAATCACTAAATCAACATCGCCCGTTGCGCCAATCATCTTCGCGACATTAACAGTTACAGGATTTGTATCCAGAGCTTGGGTGCTCACATCAAAGTAAGTTGAGCCTTGGGCTTCCACACTCAGCGCCACATTTGTGGTTTCACCACTAACACTGGTTGGAACTGCTCCCGTGACAGGTTTGTAGCCACGAACTAGCTTTGCCTTAACCCTCTGTACACTTGTGCCAACGTTGCCAGCCGTAGCGTTGATCGACAAATCGCGACTAATAATTTGCTGCGTAGCTCCTTGTGCGAGGATGCTGCCATTGCTAAAGATGACTGTGCGATCGTGTTTGTTATCAATCACACCTTGCAAAACCAGATTAGAACTGCCGTTGTTATTAATCGTGATCAAAGTGGGGTTGATCGATAGACCAGATCCATTGAAGGGGGTAGTAACAACAGTGCCATTGTGAGTCCGCGTAGTACCGCCAGAGGTATTGATGGTTCTGATGTCGTTGATAATCAAGTTGCGATCGGAATTGTTTTGGATCTCAACCGTGTCAAAGGCGGGGTCAATGCTTGTGTAATTGCCATTATCAACAAGGGAGCCAGCCGTCACAAATGCGATCGTTCCCGAACCTGCATTGTTGATGTTGCCAACCGTAATGTCGCCATTAATGGTATCTCCAACATTAGAACCGCCATTAACAATCACATTGGCGCTCTTCTGAGTGATCTTTCGTCCATTGTCAACCACCAGTAATGGATTCTCTTTGCGTACCAAGCTAATTACGTTGGAGTTGAAACCGATGCTTGGTGTAGGATTTCCAGGAGTACTGGTACTAGTAGAGCCAAAGTCTAAGGTGATGACAATGTCGCCGAATGGAGTCCAGATTCTTAATTCCCAAGCCTTCTTCTGAAGAGCGTTGGTGGTGCGAATGACGTTCTTAACGTTAGCCTCCACATTCATATTAGAGACTGTCACTGTTGAGGTAGCATCAGTGACCACCGTTGCCACTAAAGGCATGTTGTTAATCGCGTCAGAGTCAGTGTCACCGCCTAGCCCATCACAACGGGCATTAGATGTGGCATTACTGTTAACTCTTTCGTAGATCGCATTGAGATTGAGATAATCTGCCTTCAGCGATGCACCACTACCAATGCTGGTAATCGCTCGAGTACCTGAGAGGTTTACTTCAGCACGAGCATCGATGTTGCCAATCAAGCCAGCACCTTGCGAGTAGGCATTGGATGTGACATCAAGGTTGGAAACTACTGATTCCACCGTGAGGTTGCGTCCTTCAAGGTAGGCCGCACCTATATTAGTTTGATGATTGCCTGCTGATGACGTGCGTGTATTACTGTCAGCATCGGCATACAGCCCGAAAGCAGTGGCTTTAGAACTGACATTGCTCGTCGTATTACTACCCGATCGCACCTTTAGGTCACGCAATGAGACGATTGAAGCTCCATTACCGATGCTAGTAATCGTGTTGTGATTTAAGTCTGCGGAGGCTCTTGCCTTAGCAAAAGTGATCAGCGAACCAGCGCCACCACTAGCAGAAATATTCAGCTTATGCCCAGATTCGCCATCAATGGTCACATTACCATCGGCTTGAATCCGAGCATTACTGCCAATAGAAGTGCTGTTGTTGTTGCTGACATTCGCAGTGATGCTAGAAGCGCCAACGGCGATCGCGCCGAAGGTATTAGAAGTAGTTGCACCTGTCAGAGCAATATTGGATTGTGCAGTGACGGCCACATTACCCTTCGCAATAATCGAAGATGAGCCTCCCACATAGGTATTCACATTTGCGGCGATCGTTAGATTGGATTGAGTTGCATTCACACCAATCAAGGAGCCTGAAGAAGCTTGCGAGTAAGCAGAGAAGACTTGGTCGCCCACCGTTGGCAGTCCAGGCGATGTTGATCCTGTCAAGGTATGCCTGCTAAATCTATTGCCAGTGTTAGTGAGGTCTACATCCAGTTCTTGCGTTCCCGATCCAGCACTGGTGAAATCAACACCTGACTGTTTTGTGAAGATATGATTCGCACCAGAACCAGTTAGTCCTAACGTGCTGACAGTAATCGCGCTGCCACCTGAAGTTGTCGCAAGTTGGAAAGAATTACCCGTGCTACCGACAACGTAGTAGTTTGTATTTTCTGCTAGCTCAGCACCTGTAGATATAAGTCGTTGAGCAGAGGCGGCGGCGGTCAAAGTAATCGCGGTTCCACCAGAGGTGCTAGACAACTCGAATGTGTTAGCTGTCACGGACTTGACATAGTAAGTATTACCAGTGGTTACCCCTGCGTCAGGGCCTGTGTAAGTTACAGCCTGACCATTGGTGAAGCCATGCCCAGCAAGCGTGATGGTGGAAGAGGCTGTAGAGGTGAAAGTTTTTGATGTAGCTACTTTTAGTCCGACTGCCTTGATCTCTGCGCTGACACCTGAAGCAGCACTGGTGATATCAATAGCAGAACCACCTTTGGTAGCAGATAGCTGAAAGTCATTATCTCCTTTATTAACCACATAGTAAGTTTGAGTGCTTACTAATCCGCCGATCGCATTTGAAGATCCTGATGTCACCATATAAACGACTTGATCGTCATTTTCAAAACCATGACTTGCCGAGTTAATACGATTACCCGCAATCAGATTTTTACTGGAATCACTGGAGTTGAAAATGCTGGCTTTGCCACCCGTATCAGGTAATGGTTCGTTGTTGACTGAGAAAATGGCAGTACGTTTTTTGTAGGTGACTAAATTGCCATCGCTCAAATTATTGATGTCATCTGCGACCTTGATCGTTGTCCCTGCACCAGCATTGGTGATATCACCGACTTTTGCGCCTTCAATAGTATCAATGACTAGATTGTTACTATCGACGGTGAATGCAGTTGATGAGAGTTGAATAGTGGAACTGTCAATGACCCTGACATAGTAAGCATTGCCCGAAGTCAAGCCACCGATTGTACTGCCGCCATTGGACTGATAAATAACCTTATCGTTGGTTATAAAAGAATGTGGCTGAGTAAACTTGAGCGTATTCAGTTGGCTGTTAACGGTGGTTGCATCAAACTGGCTACCAAGTTTGACTGTTGTGTCATCTACTTTGATCACGCTGTACTGACGATTATTGGCCAGTCCGCCAACACTACCAGTCAGAATCGAGAAAAAGTCAGTACCAGTAACACCATTATCGTAAAGAACTTGGTCTCCTGTGTTAAATCCATGATTACCAGAGAACTGAATAGTCTCGGCGCTGTTACTGACATTTGTAGGATTGAAGATAAGAGGAGTCAGAGCGACAGGTGCTTTACCAAGATTGCTAGCGATCGTGACATTGTTTGCCTGAATAGCGGTGTTTGTGCCAACGAAGGTATTAATAGTTGGTCTAGATGTCACTTCCGCGATCGCTACTCCAACCGTAATACCGCCAACGTTTATCCCTCTAGCGTTAGCATCAGCATCGATCGCCACATCAGATTGAACTGTGAGATCGCCCGTGAGATTGATTGTATTGTTGTCACCAATTGAAGCCTGAATAGTTGGGTTTAGAGTTGCTGTGGGTGTAGTACCATTGCCAGACAGAATACCACCCGCAGCAGATTGGCTATCGGCGTTAATGGTTGCATTAGCGATCGCATTAACCGTAAGGTTCTTCGCATTTTGTACTTGTACGCGATCACCAACATAGGCTTGTGTCGTACCTGTTTCAGATATGTCTGAGATCACAACCCCGACTGCGGCTGCACCAACAGAAGCACCCCATGCTTCAGATGCTCCATCCGTAGAGGAGATGCTTAGCACTTTAATTGTGTCAGCATTCGTAATCACCGTGTCTGAGCCGATTGCAGCCTTAGAATTATTCCTAGATGTGAGGTAGGAGACAGCCGCCCCCAGTCCGACTAACCCAGCCGCCGCCGCCGTGCTTGTAACTTTAGTAGAATCCACAAAACCAGTGGACTGAATTGTGATGTTGCCGCCGCCCAATGTGGAGCGATCGCCAATGTAAGCTGAAGCATTGTGGGTGACATTGGCAATACCAACTGCACCACCTGCACCAATTAATCCACCAGATGCTGCGCCAACATTCATGACCGCTTTGGTTGATTCATAGGCATTAAGTAGAAGTTCATTTCCTGCAACGACATCGCCCGTAATAAAGGCAGTCGTTCCGATTAGGGGGTCATTCGTCGAGAAGCTACTATTGACACTCTTGCTCTTGATGTAGCTGTTGCCACTACTATCTTTACCCATGTCTCCGATACTACCGAGTTGAGAAGATACTTGCGAGTTGGTGTCTTTAGCAGCATCTGAACCTTGGCTAGACATACCACTACCCGCATTTAGAATCGCAACTGCACCTTGCACACTTAATAACAAACCACCACCAAACGCACTAGCTTCGGTTTTGAAATTTTTCAGTGTTTTTGCTTCAACCACCACATCGTTGGCAGCTCCAACAATTGATTTGGACATCAATGGATTAGAAAGATCGCCAGAAGTGATGTAGGCAGATGTTGAATTTTGCAGCGTCGTCACATCAATGGACGCGCCTGCTGCTGCCGCAATGCCTAATCCTGCTGTACCTGCTTTCGTGTCAACTAAGGTGTTGTTAAAAGCCTTAATATAAACATTTTGCAGGGGATTTGGTGATGAGAACGAAGAGTTGATACTGCTGTCCTTAATAAAGGCTGTTGTCGTGTTAGACAGCGAATTGACTGCCACACTAGCCAAGAAGGTAGCTCCAGCTATACCAGCAGTACTAATGTTTGTCTTGAGGTCGTCCTTGCTGGTTGCCATAACTGCAATGCCTCGGAACGTTTCCTGACCATCAGTGCCATCTGTCTTGCGGATATCAATGCTGTTATTGGCAAGTCCATTCAAACTGGCGCTATCCAAGTAAGCAGTGGTTATGTTGGCAAGATTATTAACTACGACTGTCCCACCCAAGCCCACTAAGCCACCGCTTACCGTGCCGCCATTGGTGCTAATTGTATTGGATGAGTTGGCAAGAACACCAGCGCTGCCTTGAGCGGTGGCGATCGCATATTTCATGGAAGCAGTGACGGTGTTACTCATTTGGTTCACCGCCAGTGAGCCAGCTACGCCAACCAGCCCCGCAGATAGCCCTGCCGCAATCGTATCAATTTTTCCTGCTCCATCAGCACTGATAAGAATATTACCTGCTGCATCAATCATGGAAGGATTGCTAATATCAGATGTCACATAGACGGCAGTTGTATTGCTGATGTTGTTGTAGGCAACTGCCGCACCGATCGCCCCGAAGCCAACACTAAACTGTCCTGCAAGAGATTCAATCGTGGCATTATCAACTGCCAAAATCTCCACATCGCTGCCTGAATTAATCTTGACAGTATCAGCATAAGCACTAGTGTTATTACCAATGTTATTAACAGAAACAGAACCCGTTAAGGCAACCAGAGAACCAGAGCCGCCAACTGACTTAGTGCTAATGGTGCTAGTGTCTTGGGCTTTTGCAGACACCTTGCCTGAAGTAGTCACGACTTGACCTGCAAGGTAAGCCTCTGTGGTGTTCGTAATATTGTTGATGGATACGGAAGCACCCACAGCAGCCACAAGAGATATCGTGACTTGTCCTGATAATGACTTGATCGTCTCTGTATTCTTGGCATTGATCAAAACATTATTGAGAGCCTTGGTACTACCACCATTGGCGATACCTGCTTTGGTGGTGTTGCCAATCTTGTTGAGAGTGATCGATCCACCTGCGGCAAAGCCTCCCGCACCAGCAGCACCGATCGCCGCCGCCTCAATCGTGCCAATGGTAGTTGCACTCATGCTGACATCACCTGCTTTAGATGTAATGCTCGAAGCATTAGATTCGGCAATCACCTGATTAGCAATGTCATTGGTGGCGATCGCTGCGCCTACAGAAGCTCCAAACGAGACGGATACCTGCCCTGCTAAAGCTCTGATTGTGGATTCATCCGATGCTACCAAACTGACATTGTTTTGAGCTTCCACCACAGAACTATCAGTAATACTAGTCGTGGTTCGATTGGTAATTCTATTGAGCGTAACTGCTCCACCTGCAGCAAATAGTCCTGCCAAACTAGCGCCAACGGCGATCGCGTCGATCGTAGCTTGAGAATCTGCTTTTAAATCAACACTGCCATTAGATGTGACTGTTGATTTGGTGATCTGTGCATTGATTTGATTGGCGATGTTGTTAGTAGAGAGAGAAGCGCCAACGGCTCCCGTTGTCCCACCCGATATTGCTCCAGCCAAGGCGGCGATCGCCGATCCATCGATTGCAGTAAGTCTTAGATTGCCTTGAGACTGAACTTTGGAGTTGCCAATATAGGACTTAGCAATGTTGCTAATCGTGTTAGTGGATTCGGCCCCTGCTCCCGCCAGCCCGACTAGTCCTGCGGAGAAGGAAGCCGCAACTGAGATGGCAGAAATGGTTGCTTTTTCTTCGGCGCTAAGTTGGATATCGCCAGAGGTGCTGGTCACGCCATTGTCAGCATTCTGAATAAAGGCTTGGACATTATTACTGATGGTATTTCTGGCGATCGAGCCAGAAACAGATACGGCTCCACCAATGGCGATCGTTGCAGCAATAGCCACAGAGTTGGCATTGGCGACAATTGTCGATGTATCTTTCGCCGAGATGCTAGAGCTACCAACTGTAATACCAGTGACACCATCGCCATCAATGTAAGCGCTGACCTTAGTGGCAATTTTGTTCTCGGTATTAACACCAGAGCCAGCACCTGCAAAACCACCAATACCTCCAGCAACTGCCACAGAGCCAGCACCAACGATCGCCTTAATTGTGGCGCTATTTTCGGCTGAGAGGGTCAAAGCTCCTGCGGCGTTGACACTAGAATTTTCGATATAGGCTTGAACTTCGGCGGGCTGTTTAGTATTGCCATTGTAGCCAATGACGTTGTTAGCGACAGCCGCACCAATGGAAATGCCAACACCTGCCGCAGCGCCGCCACCAATTGCCGCTGAGACTGCCACAATCGTGGCATCAATACTGGCACTGTTCTTCGCATTGAGACTGACGGCTCCAGCACTGATGACATTGCTGCTTGAGATATGAGCATTAGTCTTGCTTAGAATGGTATTCACCGCACCAGCACCAGCACCACTCACGGCGACACCTGCAACACCGCCAGCACCAACCGCAACCGAGGCGGCAACGGCGACAGCATTAATGGTTGAGCTAGTAGTTGCACTAATACCGATGCCACCTGTGGTGGTTTTAGCAAAGTCGTTGGCATTTTTAATATAGGCTTCGACTTCGTTAGAGATGAGGTTGTCCGCCAAGGCGACACCAATAGAGACGGATACACCCGCCACGCCAGCGATCGAAGCAGCAACGGAAGCTGCTCCTGCATCAGCTTTGATCGTGGCGCTATCAGTAGCGGTTAAGGTTGCAGTTGTGGCTTGAATGCCAGTTGCGCCGTCACCATCGATAAAGGCTTTAACTAGAGTGGCAATTCTATTCTTGGTATCAACACCAGAGCCACTAGCCGCCACCCCTGCGACTCCACCACCAGCGATCGCCACCGCCCCAGCGCCGACGCCTGCATTGATTGTGCCGTTATTAACAGCACTAAGAGTTAGTGCGCCATTAGCCGCGAGACTAGAATTTTGAATATAAGCTTGGACTTCAGCAGGTTGACGGGTCGCGCCATCGTAGCCAATGTAATTGCTAGCAACGGCTGCCCCGATCGCTACACCAATACCTGCGGTTCCACCGACTCCGACTGCGGCGGCGACTGCGGCGATCGTGGCATTGATAGTGCCGCTATTGTTGGCGTTGAGACTAACTGCACCAGCACTGACGACATTGCTACCAATGATGTAGGCATTGGTCTTGCTGAGAATGGTATTGACCGCGCCTGCTCCTGCGCCGCTAATCGCTATACCTGCTACTCCAGCACCACCAACGGCAAAGGAAGCAGCAACAGCAACAGCATTAATAGTTGAAGCTGTGGTTGCCGATATTGAAATTCCGCCTGTTGTCGTCTTGAAGGAGTTGTCAGCATTTTTAATTCCTGCTTCAACTTCGTTAGAAATCAGGTTATTCGCAAGGGCCACGCCAATCGATAAAGCCGCGCCTACGGTTCCACCTAGTGCGATCGCGATCGATGCGGCTCCTGCGTCGGCTTTGATTGTGGCGGTATCAATGGCGGTAAGAGTGGCACTAGTGGATTGAATTCCAGTTGCACCATCGCCATCAATGAAGGCTTTGACTAGAGTAGCAACCCTGTTTTGGGTATCGACTCCAGATCCACTCGCCGCGATACCTGCGGTTCCACCAGCAGAGATTGCCGCCGAACCAGCACCGACTCCTGCGTTGATTGTTTCATTTGCGATCGCGCTCAAAGTCAAAGCGCCATTAGCAGTGAGACTAGAATTTTGAATATAGGCTTGAACTTCAGCAGGTGTGCGGGTATTACCGTTGTAACCGATGTAGTTATTGGCGACAGCTGCACCGATGGATACACCAGCCCCAACCGTACCGCCTACTCCGACTGCGGCAGATACTGCTATGACTGTGGCATTAATTGTCGAATTACTAACTGCTGCGATGCCAACTGCCCCAGCACTGACAACATTGCTGCCGATGATGTAGGCGTTAGTTTTACTAAGGATCGTATTAACTGCACCAGCACCAGCACCGCTAATAGCAACACCTGCCGTGCCACCTGCACCCACTGCGAGAGATGCGGCAACAGCGACTGTATTAATTGTAGATGTGGTGGTTGCCGCAATGGAAATACCACCAGAGGTGGTCTTGAATGAGTTGTCAGCATTCTTGATACCTGCTTCAACCTCATTAGAAATCAGGTTATTCGCAAGGGCAACACCAATGGAGAGAGAAACACCTGCGGTTCCGCCGATAGCCGCAGCGATACTTGCTGCACCTGCATTAGCTTCAATCGTGGCGCTGTCTGTGGCAGTCATGGAGGCACTAGCAGCTTGGATACCCGTTGCTCCATCTCCATCAATATATGCCTTGACGAGAGTAGCAATTTTGTTTTGAGCATCGACACCAGAGCCACTGGCGGCAACCCCTGCGGTTCCACCACCAGAGACCGCGGCCGAACCAGCACCGACCTTAGCGTTAATTGTGCCGTTGTTAATCGCACTGAGCGTCAAAGCGCCATTGGCAGTGAGGCTAGAATTTTGAATATAGGCTTGAACTTCAGCAGGGGTACGAGTATTACCGTCATAACCGATGTAGTTATTGGCAACCGCCGCCCCAATGGATACACCGACACCTGCTGTGCCACCGACACCAACGGAAACAGATACTGCGACTATTGTTGCGTCAATTTTGGAACTATTAGCAGCAGAGATACCAACCGCGCTAGCACTGATAACATTGCTATTAGAAATCAGGGCATTTGTCTTGGATAGAATCGTATTGACAGCACCAGCACCAGCACCACTAATGGCAACACCAGCCGTACCAGATCCACCAGCCGCGAATGAAGCAGCAACGGCGGTTGCCTGAATCGTGGCATTGCTATTGGCATTAATGGTGATGTCGCTAGAAGTAGTCTTGAAGGAAGTATCAGCATTCTTGATACCCGCTTCCACTTCGTTAGAGATCAAGTTATTGGCTAGTGCGACACCGATAGATAGAGAAACGCCAGCTTTACCACCGAGGGCAGCGGCGATACTTGCTGCACCTGCATCGGCAGTGATCGTGGATGTATCACTAGCAGTAATAGAAGCACTGGCAGCTTGGATACCCGTTGCACCATCGCTATCAATATAGGCTTTGACGAGAGTAGCAATTTTGTTTTGAGCATCAACACCAGAGCCACTAGCTGCGACACCTGCTTTACCACCACCAGCAACAGCAGCCGAGCCAGCTCCCACACTTGCATTAATTAAGGCATTATTAGTTGCACTTAAAGTTAGAGCGCCATTGGCATTGATACTAGAGTTCTGGATGTAAGCCTTAACTTCCGCAGGAGTGCGCGTACTACCGTCATAACCAACGTAATTCTTGGCGATCGCTGCGCCAATGGAAACCCCAATCCCCGCTTTGCTGCCGACACCAACAGCCACCGATACCGCAGCGACCTTTGCTTCGATTTGCGAAGTATTGGTAGCAGATAGGCTGACCGTACCAGCACTATTGACATTGCTGTCAATGATGCGAGCATTAGTTGTACTAAGAACTGTATTGGTGGAACCAGCCCCACCACCACTTGCCGAAAATCCTGCTTTTTTCGTGTCAATCGATACAGAAAGCGAAGCCGCAACTGCTAGTGTCGCGATACTACCAGCAGTTGTGGCTGATATGTCAATACCACCAGTGGTTGTAGTTAAATTCTTAGCATTTTTGATTGCAGCCTCAACCTCATTAGCAATGCGATTGTCAGCAATAGCTACGCCGATTGACACGGACAAGGCACTCACTCCACTTGTTGCTACGACTGCTGCTACCGAGGCAGCTCCTGCATCGGCTTTGATTTGTGAATTATCTTCCGCTTTCAGGGCGAGATTTTTCGCCTTGATACCTGTTGCCCCATCCCCATCAATGTAGGCTTTAATTAGCGTAGCAATTTTGTTTTCAGTACTGACTCCAGAACCACTCCACACGCTTGCTGGCAATCCGCCCGAAGCAAGTGAAGCTGCCGCAACCACAGAAACCGCTCCGACTGTTGCTGTAATTTTTTGAGCAGCGATCGCATTTAAAGTTAAAGCGCCATTAGCCAAAACGCTAGAATTTTCGATATAGGCTTGAACCTCTGAAGGAATGCGATCTCCTTTATCGTTATAGCCAATCAAGTTATTGGCAATGGCACTAGCAGTAGAAAAAGGTGGAACTTTAGGAGTATTACCTTTCAGTACAACATCCACATCCAGACCCATTGCAATGACAGTTGCATCAATAGTAGAAGTATTTGCCGCATCTAAGGCGACCGCACCAACACTGTTGACTAAACTATTACTGATATAGGCATTGGTTTTGTCTTGGATCGTATTGATCGATGTCGAGCTTGCGGTTGCGGAGATGGTACCTTCACTCTTAGCTGCGATACTAATAGACCCTGCGCTAGTGACATTGCTACCTAGCAGTCGCGCAATTCTCGTTGTGAGAATTGTGTTGGTTGAGTTACCCGTGCCGCTATTTGCAGATACATTAATTTCCGATGGAGTGATACTGAGTGATAGTGCAGGAGCGACAGACAAGGCAGTAATATTTGCCTTAGTGGAAGCTGACAGGTCAATATTACCAATGGTTGTTTTAAATGTCGTATTAACATTCCGAATCGCTGCCTCCAATTCATTGCTAATTAAGTTATCGGAAATAGCCCTTCCCATAGCAAATTTAAATGCTGCAGTATCTCCAATTGCAGCAGCAACAGCAACGGCGGCTATATCCGCTTTGATTGTGGAAGCATCCTCCGCTTTGAGTATCGCATTTGCGGCTTGAATTGCTTGATTGCTATCAATATAAGCCTTGATTAGCGTACCAATTTTATTCTTGGCAATTGCACCTGCACCCGCACCCGCAATTGGTGTGCCTGTAGAGGCTGATACTGCCACCGCACCTGCACCCACTCCTGCATTAATGGTTCCGTTGGCGATCGCATTTAAGGTCAAAGCACCATTGGCGGTGAGGCTGGAATTTAGAATGTAAGCTTGGACTTCAGCAGGGGTGCGCGTATCTCCGTCATAACCAATATAATTATTGGCAAATGCCGCACCAATCGATATACCTGCGCCTTTTTTAGCCCCGACCGATACGGAAGCCGCAACCGCCGCTACAGTTGCAGAAATGGTTGAATTATTACTTGCACCTAGAGCAACGGCATTGGCACTAGTAATATTACTGTTGCTAATAAAAACATTAGTTTTGCTCAGAATTGTATTTGTCGATTCTGCACCTGCTCCGCTCAAACTCACTGCGAAGGATTTTGGATCGACTGAGGCACTAATGGATGCCGCGACCGATACAGCCTCGATCTTGCCACCTGTAGTTGCTGACAGAGTAATTGAATTGGTCTTGGTCTTTATAAAATTGTCTGCATTTTGGATCGATGCCTCAATTTCGTTAAAGATAAAGTTGCGAGCCAATGCAACACCAATCGTCAGAGACGCAGTAGTACCTCCACCAGAACCAATCGAGGCAGCTACGGAAACAGCGCCCACATTTGCCTCAATTGTTGAAATATCGTTAGCCGTTATGGTTGCAGACTTAGCTTGAATACCACTTGCACCATCACCATCAATATAGGCTTTGACAAGGGTCGCAATCTTATTGGAAGTACTAGCTCCCGTGCCAGCACCACTAAAGTTGGTGCCGCTAGATGCAGAAATCGCAACAGAACCAGCTCCTACGTTAGCGGTAATTGACTGATTGGAAACAGCATTAATGACTAAGTCGCCACTGGCATTTAAACTGGAGTTTTTAATATATGTTTGAACTTCGGATGGAGTGCGATCACCGTTTTCCTTGTAACCAATGCTGTTCAAAGCCACCGCCGCACCAATTGCTGCACCTTTGCCACTACTTCCGCCAATCGATACAGAACCCGAAATTGCCAATATAACTGCATTGATAGTGGAAGTATTTTGAGATGAGAGCCTTACATTACCAAGGCGAGAGGTTAAATCGGAGCTATTAATAAAGGCATTATTTTTGGAGGAAATGAGGTTGCCTGCACCCGCACCCGCACCGCTAATCGCTACGTTACCCGACTGTGCTGCGGCGATTGATACAGCAATCGCGATCGCTTGAGCGTTAACTTTGGAGTTGGCATTGGATTCAATGTCGAGATCGTAATCACTACCTGATGGAGAACTAATAGTAGAACTATCGATATAAGCCTTGACATCATTCTCAATCTGATTTTGGGCAATGGCAACACCAATGGAAATTTTTGTTCCCGATGGTTCACTCCCTTTCAGTGCTAAAGCCCCGCCAAAGGCAGTGGCATTGATATCGGAAGTGTCAGAAGCGGCGATCGTAATTTTTTTATTGCTTACGCCAGTAGTCAAAACGTTGCTGCTATTAGCGATATGAGCATCAATGGTGTTGCTAATATTATTGACCGATGCCGCACCACCGATCGCCACAGAACCCGCAGAACCCGCACCTGCAAAAGTAACGTTGATGATCTTGGCGCTAGACTTAGAATTTAGATCGAACTGAGCGGCTGATATCGTTCCCGCGTTGCCATCGATAGTAGTGCCATTCGCACTGCCAATTCGGGAAATAAGTTGATTGCTGATTTCGTTGTAGGATACTGCCGCGCCGATCGCGCCAGAGGATAGGGAAATACCAATGCCGCCTGTACCCGAATTAGATTGGGATGTATCGGTAGACAAGAGGCTGAGCTTACCACCTGCGGTCACGGATTGAGTTGCGCCAATGTTCGTGATGCGGTTATCGACAGTATTTCTAATGAAGTTTAAGGAAACCGCTCCACCCAAAGCGAACTTATCAGCTCCCGCTCCACCAACGGTTACCGTGGTGATTTGGGAACTAAAATCCAGAGGAAGAGCAATTACAGCTATTCCGACATTCACCTGTTGCGAGACAAATTTATGGCTACTGCCAGTACCGACGGATTTAAGATCAACGAGTGCATCGCTAGGAACAGCAGTCCCATTAGCAATCTGGAAAGCATAATCTGAAGTCGTAGCAAGCTTAATCCTGTTATCGTCAACCTTGACTGCGTAGTAGACATTACCTTCTGCTAAACCATCAATGCTGGTTCCGCCACTATTACGATAAACGATCGCTTGACCTGTCACAAATCCGTGGGCAGAACCGAAGTCAATCGTATCGGTACTGAGGTTTGTTGATGTCGCAGGATTAAATGCTTTTTCTGTTTGCGTGAGGTTTGGCTTGTCAGCCAAAGGATTTGTCGGTGCTTGGAATCCAGAAACAATGGAGAGATTATTGCCAACATTAACTTTGGAGTTATCGATGTAAGCGTTAATTTTATTTTTGGTTGTGGAGTTGCGATCAATCGCGTTGGGATTCGCAGCATCGAAACTACCACCCACATAGTTATAGGCAATCGCCGCTCCGACTGCCGCGCCGCCAGTAGATAATGCCAAACCGCCTGAAATTGCATAGAGGTTGGATTTCTCAGTCGCACTCATCAGCAAATCACCACCAACCAAAACATCAGAACCGCCTGAGATATGTGAATCAATATTGTTGGCAATCGAGTTCACTGTGACCGAGCCACCTATAGCTGTATCCTTCGATCCAGCCGCGCCTACTGAAACCGCCACTAATGTAGCGCTATCAGTTGCCGTCATTTCCATTGACCCTGTATCGCGGATGATCGAGTTATCAACATAGCTAGTGACTGTATTTTGGATCAAGTTATAGCTAATCGCCGCCCCGACAGCAGTACCGTTACCAAGAGTCGCCGCAGTACCACCCGCAATGGAAACAATCGTGGAAGTGTCTTTCGCCTTGAGCGTGATCGCTCCTCCAGTTTTCACATTAGAACTACTAGAGATATGGCTATCAACGGTATTTTTTATCACATTAACTGAAAGCGAACCTGCTGCGGCATTACCTGACGCGCCAGCAGCAACTCCCACGCCGACCGTAACCGAAGTAATTTGAGCTGTGGATGTTGCGGCTTGGGTCAAGGTTCCATCGATCGCTAAAGTAGAACCCTCGATATAAGTGAGCGCCTTGTTGCGAACTTCGTTGTAGGCGATCGCCGCGCCTACACCAGTTTTCTGACCAACACCAACTGCGCCGCCGATGGAGATAATCCACGAGCTGTCGGTAGCTGTGAGGTTGACCACAGTTGGGTTGATATCGATTTTATTATCGATAATTGTGGAATTCTTCACATAGGCAGAAGTTTCACCTGTGATGATATTCACACCGATCATTCCCGCAACACCAACACTATCAGGATTGGCTCCCCCGCCGATACCAACAGAACCAGTAATAGCAATAATCTTGGGAGAACCAGTTAGAAAAGCATCGCTAGTAGCTGAGAGCGCGACTGTACCTTTACCAACGGTGAGTGTGGAATCTTGGATATAGGCTTTTGCCGTGGCAGGTTTGTCGGGCGTGCCGATAATATTCACGGCTCCCGATATGCCAATCCCGCCCTTGCCGCCATATCCCACCGCACCAGCGACCGACCAGATTTGTCCGAGATCCTGCGCGGTGATGCTAGCTCCATTAGCAAGCGTGAAGGTAGAGCCAGAGACAAATGCCTCGGTTTCACTGAGAATGATATTGGCAGAGATAGAACCAGCATAAGCGTTGCCACCAGCTCCACCATTACTATTAGCTGTTGCAACACCGCCCGTAATAGAAGAAATAAATCCTTTCTGAGTAGCAGATATCTTCAATTCATCAGCGACTACAACCGCTCCACCTTTAACAAAAGATTTAGTGTCACTTGAAACAACATTAGCTGAGAAACCACCAGCGATCCCCGTAGCATCCTTAGCCTTAGGCTTAGTCACCATGGCGAGAGCGCCCGCTATAGTAACGATAATGTTTGAATCTGTGCTCTCTAAGTCTAATTTTCCATTGGAAATCGTAATGGTCGAATTGTCATTGATGTATGCCTTAGTTTTAGTTTGGACGACATTTACAGACAAAGCTCCAGCAATACCTAATCCAGCACCTTCGCTGGCTTCTGTTGCCTTCTGCGTTACACTAGTAAGTTTTTGCGATAATGCCTTGTTGTCAGACTGTTGCTTAGTATCATTCTGAGTCAGTGGTTGAGCCTTTGCACTGAGAGCACCTAAAATCCCAGTAACTTCAGCTTGTTTGGAATTGACTCCGTTTAGCAAAGTATTTGTAACCACCGCACCCGCAACCGTCAAAGTGCCAACCCCACCAGCGTTGGTTGCCTTAACCTTGACATCGCCAACTGACGTGATTTTAGTGTTTTTGATACCCGCAGCGCTGCTAGTGTCGGTAATCTCATTACCAATAAACGCTTGGGTATCTCTAGAAACATTAAATGCACCGATAGATACGCCAACACCAGTGCTTTCAGCAGTCTGCACCGCACCAACAAGGGTGACTTGGGTTGTATCGTCTTTTGCCTCGACATCTACTGAACCACCATCGATCTTAACTCCACTACCGATTTGGGCGATGGTACGATTGGTTTGATTCAGAAAGGAAATGCTACCACTTACTCCTAACTTCTCAGCATCGCCGCCAGACTGAGCGAGCATTAGCGTAAATATATCGGTTTTGGCGTTAACCCTCAAGCCGCCCATGTCTCCAGTATGAATCAACGCATCATCTTCGATTTTGGCATTTGTGGAGTTATTCATTACGGAAACAAGTACCGATCCACCAAACCCAGTCTTTGCTTTATTGCCGCTAAATGAGAATGCCTCGCTAGAATCTTTTTTCTTGACTGCCTTAACAATTCCATCAATGTTAAGATCGAAACTAATAATGCCAGTAGCATTCAGCAAGGTCATCGCCGTAGAAGCATTGACGTTGACGCTCTGATCGTTAGTTTGATACGCTGCATTTTGATTGATTTTGGCTCCATTCTTAATTGTGGCATTGGAGACATTGTTGTAGGTATTAATAGCAATAGACGCCGCAACCCCAAGCGTAGGCTGAGATCCGCCTTTAGCAGGATCGACTTTACCCTTGTTGCGACTGGTGACAAAGGTATTCATAATGCGATCAGGAATACCGAGCTTGCCATCTAGCAGTATGTCTTTAGCCAAGGCAACCACATTACCAGCGGAGTCGTCGGTCGCCTTTTTGCGTTTTGCGGGATCGGGGTCGTCAGAATTGAAGTTAAACTTCTTACTTGGAATAAACAGGAAGGGGTATTCTAGTTTTGAAGTAACGTTAATTGCTCCTTTAGCGTCAATGGAAGCATTGCTCTCAACAGAAGCATTTACGATATTCTTATAGATAGCTACCCCTATCGAAACTGAGACAGATTTACCTGCTTCATCTTTACCTGTGGAACTGTCCACAATTAGCTGAGTCTCTTGGGTGACCGTTGCCAAAATTGCAACATCCGCACCAGACTTTAAGTTGGCAGTCCTGCCAACTTTTGCCGTTACTCCATCATGTTGAACGTAGTTCAACCCGACACCAGCACCGACAGAAAAGCTATTTACAGCCTTTGTATCAGTACCAGGAACAGATCCTAGATTTTTTTTATAATCGACAAAATCAAATATTTTGTAAGCACCCTGAGCTACATCACCATTGGCAATAATATCCTTGATTTTGGGGTTGCCACCAGTTTTACCAGAAACGCTCACCTTGTCTTTGGCATCTAGTGTTGCTGAAATGATAATGCCATTGCCTTCATCGACTTTTTTGGCGAAGGTCTGCTTTTTGGTTGGATCGGTAGGCTGGGTCGCAAGGGAAGGATTGATATCAATTGGGGCGGCATCGCTAGCGCCCACTTCACTATCCGCCAAGCGGAAGTGATTGGCATCAATTACGGAAACAAAATAAGTCTCTCCATCAGCCAGCCCACCGATCGCCGTATCCCCAGCCGTTACCTGCACTACGCTCCGCAAATTTTGAAGCTCTCCAGTCCCAGTCGAGGTTAGGTTGATAGCACTTCCAGCAGTGGCATCAGCCAAAGAAGTTGCTAGTTTGATCGTATCTTTATCAACAACGATTGCGTAGTAATTCAAACCACTGGTCAAGCTACCAACAGCATTACCAGCAGTTCCCAAATAAGTGGTCAAATAAGTGAGCTTATCACCCGTTTTTAAGCCATGTTCGGCAATGGCGATCGTGTCGTTGTTAACATTTATGCCAGCAGTGGGATCGAAAGTATTATTCACCACCATATTCTGAGTAGTAGAGACAGAACCATCAACGTTATAAACTACTGCATCACCAGTAACAAAACCATGATTGGCAAGGGTGACAATACTATCTTTAACGTTTGCTCCAGCAGGATTGAAAGTTTTTGGAGGTTTCGTAAAGAGAATAGAATTTGTTGTCGCAGTGGGAGTCGCAACTAGATCGATCGCCGTACCCACTAAAGCCTCAGCCTGAGTATTGGCTAGCTGGAAAAGACCGTTGTCGATATTGATAATATAGTAGTCGAGATCGTTGGTGAGCGGTTCGTCTACATTGCCGTTACGAGTTTGAAGTGCATCACCTAAAAGGCTGTTATAGCTTACCCTCTGACCTGTCGAAAAACCATGATTGGCGATCGCAATTCGGTTAGTGCCGTAGTCAACTTGGGTTTGAGTGTCAAATTCTTTGCTGTCCCGCAAGCTAAAACCCTGCTGAGAAGTTGCAGATACGCCATCATTATCTAGCTCCAATCCAGTTGCTTTGGAGAGTCTAAAGTTATTAGTATCTTGAGCGATAACGTAATAAAACTCCTTATCCGTTAGCCCCGCAATCGGCGTACCGCCATTGGCGACGTATCTAATAAGATCGCCAGTAGTAAATCCATTGTCATTAATTTGGATAGTATCGTTAGTGCCGTTAACTTGAGCTAAATCGACATCTTTACCAGTATTGACTGCACCTGCTGCGGTCAATGTGCCGTTAACCTCAGCCACGATTTCGCCGCGATCAAAGTTCAAGCCGATCCCAACACCCGCCGTTCCATTTACAAATACATTGGTAGTAGCCTTCGCCGAGTTGATGATTTTCCCCTTAGCATTAACCTTAATATTGCCCTCAGTAGAAGTGATCGTTACGCCGCTATCCACGATCGCCCTAGAAGTTGTATCACTGTTAGCAACAGCGATCGAGAAGCCTGCATCGTTAATATTCGTGGGAGTTCCAGCATTACCTATATTTCCAAAAACCCTAGCCGAAACATTGTTTGTAGTGGTGACATCGGAAAGAACGGTAACGCCCTTTTTACCGCTAATGGAAGTCGTTCCCTGAATCAATGCTTGAGCCGAACTCTCAGCATGACCGTAAGCGATCGCCACTCTAGAAATCGGATTTAGAGAATTAATTGTACTGATTGCCTGCACACTACTGTCAACCTTAGTCTCAGCAGTAATATTGACCTTGCCGCTCGCCTCAATTGTTGCGTCCGTGACAGTTACAGTCGCAGATGCCGCTCGATACTGAACAGAGGCAGGGATAATAGCATTAAATAGTTGAGGAACCAATTGCGCGAAAGGCTTGATGACAGTATCTCTAACGTAAGCTGGAGTTTCATCTATAAGATTTCTATCAGCAGCAGTTGAAGTGATCGTTACATTGCCACCTTTGACGACCGAACCAGTGCCTAACGTGATAGAGACATTCTTTTTGTTAAAGCCGAAGGGTTCTACGCCCAATCGTTTTTGGGTCTCATCCGCCGTGAGAGTGACGTTTCCATCTTTGAATGTACCCGTCTTCGCAGCCAAAATTCGAGAATTGTTTAAGAGCGAAATGTTCTCGCCAGTAAATTCAACATTTCCAGAGTCACCTGTAGGATTTTGGACGGAGATAGTTACGCCTGCATTAACATTGATTCTCTCAGCATCGACCTTAAGATTTTTGCCCAAAAGGGTCAAACTCGCCGCAAACGTTACCGTATCCCCAGCGAAGACATTGGCATCAATGAATGAATTATCTATAATCTGACTGGCTATGAAATTAGCCCCACCATTAATTGTCAGATTCGCATTAAATCCAATATGTAGGGAATTAACGGTAACTGTGTCTTTACCATCAAGGGCATTGATTGTTAGGGAACTGCTGGGATTGAGAAAAGAAATACTCTCAAAAGTTGGGGTTGAGTCACTGCTAAAGATAATCGTTCTACCGACTCCATCATCTTGAACAACGATATTGTCATTCCCTATAGTTGCGTTGAAAACCCGATCAGCAACTATTGTATTGTCAATAATTGGCTCCAATCCAGCATAAGTAATTAGCTTATCGTCAAGAGCGATAGTCCCATCATTGGGTGAAAAAGCAGTATATAAGGAACTAGTGTATGTTCCACCATTAATAACTAAAGTGTCAAATCCTCCAGAACCACCATCAGCAACACCTGAAAGATTACCAAGTGGCGAAAATACAAATTCATCTTTATTATCAGCGGCACCTTTTAGATCGCCTACATTTTGGAACTCGATTTTCCCTAAATCTCCAGAGTTTGAACCCGTTACATTCCAAGTTGAGTCGATCGCCGGTCCATAAAGTGAGTTACTCCCCAAACCGCCATCAAATCTAATTTTAGAATCTACATTTTGTAAAGCCTTGAAAACAGAGCTATCAATATGTAGACTATCATTGCCATCGCCTAAGTCAACTGAAATATCGAGCTTGTCTGATAGATCTGCAAAATTTAGACTGAAATAATTTGTCCCATCAGTACTAAAGTTGAGGATGCTGCTGGCATCAAGTTTGAGATATAAGTCGTCAGAGGCACTGCTACCTTTAAACATTAATGTTTTAGGTAAGCTGCCTACGGAGAAGCTGTTTTGATCTATTAAAGGGATAGTAGAAGTTGAAGCAATCGAATTAGTACGGGATATTCCAAAATTATTTAGATAAACAATACTTTCCGAAGAATTTAAAGATACAATTTCAAAATTAGAAGATCCAAGCAATGTACTTTGAGAAGAACTTAAACTCGCTGTAGTAGTTGGATTTTGAGTATTTGGCTGGGATATGAATAAAGTATTGTCAGTCGCCAGAACATCAGGAGTAATGAAACCCGATCCAGTCAAATTGCTTGTACCTAATTGATTAATATCCATCCTAACACGCTCCCTATTTGTGTGACGAAATTCAATGTAATTGCTATTTATATTTCACTTATATTTGATACTTGATGATATCTACCTAATTTTTTAGATATAGACAAAACAGCAAATTTGGGCTAAACAAATCGCTATTTTATCTATGCACAATTATTAAGTCGATTTTCACCAAGTAAAATCAAACAAATTAATATATGTCATAAAAATATGCTTCATATCAAGGAACTAAAGTGATTTTTTTAAGAAATTATCTTAATTCCTTGATTTTTTTGGATTAAAGCCCATTTCTCATATGTCTCAACGAGTAAAAGCATTAATAAGGATATCCGAATTATTACTTAGTTAAGTTATCTAAATACTGAAAGAATTAGGTATATAACCCCCAAAGTCCCTAGATATAATTTAGACTATACCCTGAATAAGCTCAGAACATAACATGCAGAACATTGTATTTTAAAGGATAGTCTTAAAAAGTAATATTTCAAAACTATGCAGCAAAGATGGCCATGCTCTAAGAGTAAAAGTATACGGGCTTGTTTAATTATCTGGTGTTAGTGCTAGTTTACCCCACATCCCCTCAATAATATGTATACAAAAATACATGCTAGATTGACCAACAGATCATATTTTCGGATAGCCTAAAGAAGTGAAATAATACATTGTCAAGTACGCTATTCAGGAGATTCTGAAGTTTCAGGAGATTCTGAGGTTTCAGGAGATTCTGAACCTACCGCGATTTCGTCTGGCTCTTCGGTCTCCGATGGAGCGCTCAAAGTTGCTGTAGTAGCATTCAAAAGAAACTCAACTCCTGCCGCTACCTCCTTATATGGGCGTTCTTGTAAATAGCTGAGGAGAGCATCACGTTGAGTATCTGTTATTAAATAAACTTTTTGCTGAGAGACAGTCATAGAGATTCTATTGAGTAAAATATTAGAAGTGCTTGACTAGTTTACCAAACCATGGACTTGATATTCAAAAAAAATTGTTGTTCATTCACTGTAACCGCATCGTTTCTTAATATTGCAAATTTAGTAGCTTCTTTACTTCAAGATGAGGAGCTTGTTAGAATAACATGATTCTTTTTTGCCAAGCAGTTAACTCAAGTGGTTCTAATTCTGTAACTCCCGCACAACTTACTTTTACAAACTGCCATACATCCACTGATAAACATTTAACTCTCTAATCTCTTCATAAACACCTTCATGGCAACCAAAACTAATCCTGTTCAAGACTTTCTCCTTGAAGTTCCCGAACTACAAACAATCGATCGCCTTACTCTAAAAGAGCTAAGTGAACGGCTACAGCCACTACGCTATCGGATGGGACAAGTGATCTTGCGGCGGGAAACCATGCCAGCGCAAGTCTTGTTTTTGATGGAGGGACAGGCACGACTGCTGGGACAAACCCCAAAATCTACCTCACCGACAACCCTAGAAGTTATTAAGTCTGGATCGGTCGTGTGTTGGCTGAGTTTGATCCGCAATGTACCTTGCGAAACCGTAATCGCATCGGTAGAAAGTACATGTTTAGCTCTCGAAGCAGAGGATTTTTGGCGATTTTGCGATCGCGATCCTGCTTTTAAAGCTGCTTTCACCAATAAGATCTCCACGATCGAGGTATTCGATCTCTTGGCTGAAGAAATGGCGCGGCGAGCGCAGGCTCCTAATAATCTCGCTCAGTTAGCGCGTGAGGCGTTGCCTGATGCTAGGGTGATGACCTTGGCGGCTGGGAAAATGCCATTGTCTAAACTCGATCGCGATTTTGTGTGGTTAGTCAGTGGTGGTGATAATTTTGCTGCGCCAGTTGGTAGTCGGGTTGAGTCAATAAACGAGAGTGATATTCTCGAAGTTCCCCAAGGCGGCTATGCGCGTTTAATTGGTTTGCGCGATGCTTTTTCGGTAAAGGCTGAGGTCGTGGAGGATCTGCCCGCACTGACGGCGTTTGATATTCCCTATGCACCCGATCTGCCATCGGTCGGCGATCGCTCAGATCGCAAAGGCACAGATTATCCACATTTTTATGGTCGGGGACCTGTTGATGCTTCCCTAGCTTGTTTTCAAATGCTAGCGAGATATTGGCAAATTCCGTTTTATCGACATGTCGTCAAGCGATCAATTGATGCCCAATTTGCCCGATCGCCTAAGCTTTCATTGCAACTATGTGGGGCGATCGCCGAACTGATGGGATTAACGGGACAGTTATTGACGATACCTGCTAGCTCGATCTCCCAAGTTCCTACGCCAGCATTAATTCCTTGGCAAGATACATTTGCGGTGTTGTACAAAGCTAGCGATCGCGAATTAGTTTTGGGTATTCCCGAACAAGGTATTGTCACCAAAAAGACGGCGCAATTTGCCGAACTGTGGGGTGATTCAGGACAAATTTTATTAATCCAACCCACCAAAGACACACCAAAAGAGAAGTTTGGTTTATCTTGGTTTTTGCCATCGTTAAAACGCTATCAAAACACCTTAATCACTGTACTAGTTGCTTCTTTTTTCGTGCAATTGTTGGGCTTAGCAAATCCTCTAATTACACAAGTAATTATTGATAAGGTAATCATTCAAAATGCTCCAGCCACTCTCAATACCTTAGGTATTCTCCTCGTCACGATTTCTGTATTTGAAGCGATCATTAGCGCTTTGCGAACTTATTTGTTTGTAAATACGACCAATCGCATTGACTTAACCCTCGGTTCCGAAACGATCGATCACCTCGTGCGTTTACCTTTGCGTTATTTTGAAAAGCGATCGGTCGGCGAATTGTCCAGCCGCATCGGTGAGCTAGAAAACATTCGTCAGTTCTTAACAGGAACCGCCCTGACAGTCGTTTTAGACGCAGTTTTCTCGGTGATCTACATCATCGTGATGATTTGCTATAGCTGGCTGTTAACCTTGGTGGCTTTAGGTACAGTTCCCCTATTTGCATTACTAACATTTATCGTTGCGCCGATTATGCGCGGACAATTGCGGAGCAAAGCTGAACGAAATGCTTCCACGCAATCTTATTTAGTGGAAGTAATTTCGGGAATTCAGACGATTAAAGCCCAAAGCATCGAACTAAAATCGCGCTGGGAATGGCAGCGCCGCTATGCGCGTTATGTTTCGGACGGATTTAAAACGGTGGTAACTTCAACTACCGCAGGATCGACCAGCCAATTTTTAAATCAACTTTCTAACTTGCTGCTGCTCTGGGTTGGTGCATATCTAGTCTTAAGCAATAAGTTATCACTCGGACAACTGATTGCTTTTCGGATTATTGCAGGCTATACAACCACTCCACTATTGCGCTTGATTCAGCTTTGGCAAAACTTCCAAGAGACAGCGCTGTCTCTCGAACGCCTCAGCGATATTATTAACTATCCTCAAGAGCAAGAAGAAGCTGGTCGTCGTAATATTCCGATGCCAGCGATTACAGGACATGTTCGCTATGAAAATGTGAACTTCCGCTTCGTGGCTAATGGCAGTCTGCAATTAAATAATGTCAGTTTAGAAGTTCCTGCGGGTAAATTTGTCGGTGTTGTCGGCGCTAGTGGTGCGGGTAAGAGTACGCTTACAAAGCTACTTTCTCGACTCTATGAGCCAGAATCGGGACGGATTTTGGTTGACGATTATGATGTTAGTAAAGTGGAACTTTATTCGCTCCGTCGTCAGATTGGTGTAGTTTTGCAAGATACTTTGCTATTTGATGGTACGGTTCAGGAAAACATTGCCCTGACTAATCCCGATGCTACTCCTGAAGAAATTATTGATGCGGCGCGAATTGGTTGCGCCCATGATTTCATTATGGAATTGCCTCAAGGCTACGAGTCACGGGTGGGCGAGCGCGGTGCATCGCTCTCAGGTGGACAAAGACAAAGGATTGCGATCGCGCGTACTGTTTTGCAGAAGCCGCAATTACTGATTTTGGATGAGGCGACCAGTGCTTTGGACTACAACACCGAGCGCCAAGTTTGCCAGAATCTTGCCGAAGAATTTCGCGGTCGGACTGTCTTCTTTATCACCCATCGTCTCGCCACGATTCACAACGCCGACTTGATCTTGGTGATGGATAGCGGACGGGTTGCGGAACAAGGTACACATACTGAGTTAATGGCAATGCACGAGCGTTATTACACGCTCTATCGCCAACAAGAGGCGGCGGGTGAATCATAATTCAAAGGAAGTTAACCTTGGGTTAACTTCCTTTGAATTATGATCAGCTTTTAAGGGAATTCTAAAACAAAGGTAAGTTGATATGACAAATGGAAATAATCGTAATTTAGATCGCGATCTCGATAATCAAACTAGCGATCGCAATGGCAATACATCAATTAAACAAGATGCTTTAGTTGCTCAAGGGCTAAACGATAGTAGTGTTTTGGTTACGAATGAGACGAAAGCGATCGCTGTTCAGGACTTCGATCAGCCTCTAGTATTACGGCAATCGCCAAAATGGACACAAGCAATTTTATGGACGTTGATTGGTTCTGTCACGTTTGGACTGCTTTGGGCATCCTTTGCCAAAATTGAAGAAGCTGTCCCTGCTCAAGGCAAACTAGAACCACAGGGATCTGTAAAGGAAGTAAGAGCGCCCGCCAATGGTGTACTTAAAGAAATTCTAGTTAAAGATGGTGAGCGTGTCCAAGCTGGACAAGTGCTCTTGCGAATTGATTCCACCGCCGCCAAAGCTCAACTAGAATCTCTGCAAAAACTTCGCAAAAATCTTCAGGAAGAAAATCAGTTTTATCGCTCTGTCCTCAATGGCGATCGCGCTCCGATCTCCACGGCTATTGCGGTGATCCCTGCGGACGTATTAGCGCTAGCCCGTAATCGTGACGCGCTTATCTCCGAAGCTCAACTTTATCGGATGCAAGTTAGTGGCGGCGGTGCAGATTTGTCAGGCGATCAGCAAGATCGGCTCAGAGCTAATCAAGCTGAGCTAAACTCGCGATCGAAAGCTGCCGATGCCAGTATTACGCAGACGGTCGAACAACTGAATCAAACCCAAACCAAACGAGCAGGTCGTCAGGAATCGCTGATTCTTAGTACAAAAATCCTCAATGACATTAAAACGGTTGCGGATGAGGGTGGAATTTCCAAAATTCAATATCTCAAACAACAAGAAGAAGTTAACAATACTCAATCGGAAGTTCGTCAACTTCAGCAGGAGGAAATGCGTCTGAGAGCGGCGATCTCGGAAGGGCGATCGCGCCTTACGAATACCTTTGACACCACCCGCAAAGAGTTAACCGTGCAGATTGGCGACAATACTAAGCGCATTGCGGAAATCGATAGTCACTTTACCAAAGCCTTAGTAGACAAAAGCAAGCGTCATGCTGAAGTTGAAGGGCAAATCAGTCAAGCTGAGGTTGCAGTGCAATAT
>JAJAZG010000163.1 GCA_026785865.1 Pseudanabaena sp. CAN_BIN31 | reverse complement strand
CGAGGAGATACATTTGTTGTCTTGCTAGCGGGTGGAGACAAACGTACCCAAAATCGAGATATACAAACAGCTTTAGATTTAGCGCAAGATTTATAGGAGATCATGATGAATAAACTTCAAACCTATCCTTGGGATGCAGCAGATCATCTCGAAACTAAAGAGGATATAACCGCATATCTTCAAGTTGCCCTCGAAGATGGTGACCCAGCCCTGATCGTTGCTGCACTGGGAGATATTGCTCGTTCTAAAGGAATGACCCAGATTGCTCGTGAAACAGGGCTTGGACGTGAAAGCCTCTATAAATCACTCGCGATCGAAGGCAATCCAGAATTTGCAACAGTTCTCAAAGTATTGCAAGCACTCGGTCTGCGTTTCCAAGTCGTTGCAACATAGTTTGCGATCGACAAAAATGAGATCGATAGGTAGCGACTCCAATACCGCCTTACCCAAACTCAAGACCTCGCGATCGCCAGATTCTAATTGCCCAGCAATTTCAGGTGAATGCTCACGGATTTTTGCGATCGCCTCCTTAGTTTTCGCCAGCGTCGCCTCGCCAAATTTCTCACCCGTCTTTTCTAACGCCTTTGTAAAAAAGATCGTCGCGATCGCTGTCGCAATAGTAAGTGGCTCCATCAGACTTTTCCAATAATGACAAGCTTATTATGAACCCAAAAAATAAGAGACGATGCTTTGCACCGCCTCTTATTTTTTGGGTTTAGCACGATTACGATCGCACTGTACATTCAGAAGGTAACAAATCTAGGTAAAATCTGGATAGTGCCAGTTAATTTAAATATTCCCTATGCCAGAAGATAACGCTAACCAACCGCAAATAAGCCAATCGGCTAATGAAGCAGTATTTAATGAGGTACTAAAAAGTATAGACATCGACCCTGCTTTGCTTGCCGAACTTGGCGAAATAACTAATGATCCTGAACAGGCGATCGATATGGCGATCCGTCAATGGTTGCAACGTCGGGCCATTAAAGAATCTGATCGCTCACGTCCACTCACCATGAATCCAGTTGTGCCACCACGCGGCGAATGGAACGATTAATTCATGATTAACCAAGCTTAAACGATACTTATGCAAGATTTTTGGCTACTCAACGGCTTTTTTTTGGCATTGGGGATGATCCACATCATTATCTCCCTGATTTTTATTTTTAGCCCGAAGCCCCGCAATTCCAGAAACCGCAGTCAATCGAAGTTAAAGTCGGTCAAGCCAAACTCAAGGAGGATTTTTGGCTATAATCTCTTGGTATCTGGATTACTGATTAGTCTTACGGCTGCCTTAATTTTAATATTCGGGCCATCCGTCAACTTATTAGTATTAGCCGCGATAAATCTTACCGTTACCTTGATCGCCCTAAAACTCAATCTATTTCATGACGCAGAGAACGCTACTATGCCGACCATCCGCAGTAATGAAAATAAAGAATTCACAGAGGATGCACCAAGTAGGGAAATTAATAGAGAGATGATGATCCCGATCGCGACCCAATCACCTGAAGCTGATTTGATTATTGAGCCGACCGAGATCGCCCATCAACCAATATTAGTCAGCAAGCCTTCTATCGAAATTTCTCCAGAATTATTTGCTGAGTTAGTAGAAATATCTAGCGATCCTACGGCGGCTGTGGATGAAGCTATTCGCTGGTGGTTGCGTCGTCGTTTAGTCGATGACAATTCTATTAGCCCTAATCGTAAGAATTTGCGCTCCAGTGAATCTTGGCGAGTGCAACAACAAAGCTGGAATGATTAGTGGTGAGTGCTTTTGATGCAGTCTTGGGACAGACTCAGGCGATCGCACTATTAAAGGCGGCGATCAAACGCGATCGCATTGCACCTGCTTATTTATTTGCAGGGACGAGTGGGGTGGGACGCAGCAAGACGGCTTTGGCATTTGCTGAAGTTTTATTAGGCGATCGCAAGTCTGCTAATCGGATTAGCGATCGCAATCATCCCGATTTGCTATGGGTGGAGCCGACTTATTTAGATAAGGGCAAAATGCTCACCGCAAAGGAGGCTGACGCAGCAGGATTAAAGCGCCGCGCTTTGCCCCAGATCAGGATCGAGCAAGTCCGCGAAATTAGCGAATTTGTCAGCCGATCGCCCCTTGAATGCAAGCGATCAGTCGTCATCCTCGAAGAAGCGCAATCGATGGCAGAGTCGGCTGCCAATAGCTTGCTCAAAACCCTCGAAGAGCCTCTTTATGCCACGATTATTTTGATCGTTCCTGATGCTGGCTCGATTTTGCCCACCCTAGTTTCGCGCTGCCAACGTATCCCATTTACAAGACTGAATCAAGAGCAGATGCAAGAAGTCCTCGCTCGCGAAGGTCATACCGAAATTCCGCCCGAAGTGGTGGCGCTTGCTCAAGGATCGGCGGGGCAAGCGATTGAGTCTTTCGATCGCTTCAAGAGTATTCCTGCCGAGTTGTTAACCTCAGTGCGCCAAATTCCTAAAGATGCCAAAAGTGCGATGGCGATCGCCAAACAAATCACCAAAGAGCTAGAAGTCGATTTGCAATTGTGGTTAATTGATTATTTGCAAAATTATTTTTGGGAGCAGCAAAGATCTAAATCAGTTTTGCAGCATCTCGATAAAGCAAGGGAGTTAATTGCACGTTATGTCCAGCCACGACTGGTTTGGGAAGTAACGCTTCTGCAAATAGCGGGAAAGATTTAGAATTCGCGTAAAATATAAAAATACTTAACACCTTTATATAAAATATGGTCACAGCAGCACCCGATACCAAATTTGACACAAATGCCCGTGATTTATTTCAGGCGGCTTACGAAAATCGTTATACATGGGACAGCAATTTCTCAGGGCTGACTGCCAATGTATCTGTCGCGATCGATGGCGTGGCGCGTACTGGCAAAGCCAAGATTGCTCCAGATTTGACCGTTGAAGTGACTATGGACGAGCCACAACT
>JAJAZG010000162.1 GCA_026785865.1 Pseudanabaena sp. CAN_BIN31 | reverse complement strand
ATCAAACACTTGTGCTATTTTGCCCAATATAGCTATGCAAAAAGCTATGATCGCCTTATATATCTTTGCGATCGTAAATATATAATCTCACTTGGGTAATGAACTCTTAGGAAATCTTGGGCTATGAATACATCAGATCAAGCACCAACTACAGGCATCGGCTTAAAAAACAATAGAACTAAGGCTCTTGCAAAACGGGGTGGTCGGACTCCATTTGAGAGCAAACTGATTCAAGCAGGACACGCGACCTCAGACCAATTTGATCGCGCTGTCAAAGATAGCCAAGACCAAAACGTGCCATTCCTAACCGTCCTAGAGCAAATTTTGGGGCAGCAACTCGCCCCCGACATTACCCGCTACTACAAACGCCAACAACTTTTTGAACTGCGTGTTCTTTACGGGATCGAACCGATCGATCCCGATATCGATGTTGACAAATTTGATATTCCCACCCTTAGCGCCTTACTCGACTCCAACATCATCCCAATTGCTAGTTGTCGAGACTGCGAAATGCTAGCGATCGCCAAAAGTGAAAATAGTATCACCCTCGCCGTAGTTTCTCCCGATAGCTATAAAGTTCAAAATGAAATTGCTCGCTTACTCAAAAATATCACAATAATCAGGCGCGTGATTGCCCGCGAAGACTTTCACAGCACTTTTGATCATATTGTCCAATTTCAGATTAGCAAGAGTTCCAAAGGCGAAGGCGCAATCAGCGATGAAGATCTGCAAGTCAAGGATGATGTCTTCAACGAAGATATTACTGGCGCAGATCAAGGTGATGAACTTATGGTAGGTGGCGAAGACTCCGCCCCAATCATCAGCCTCGTTGATAAAATTCTCGTCAAAGCTCTTAAAGAAGGCTGCTCAGACATCCACATTGAACCTCAAGAAAAAGACCTCTGCGTCCGTCTTCGCAAAGATGGCGTATTGCGTGAATACTTCTTCCTGAGTGAAGGCAAACGTTTACCACGTAATATTGTCAATGCCGTAATTTCGCGATTCAAGATTATTTCTAACCTGAATATTGCCGAAAAGCGCGTTCCCCAAGATGGCAAGCTCAAACGCAACTTCCAAGGTCGGCGTGTAGACTTTCGGGTGAATACTTGCCCCACCCAAAACGGTGAAAAAGTCGTTTTGCGAATTCTCGATAACTCGAATACCCAACTCGGTCTAAACAAACTCATCAGCGATCCCGAAAGTTTGGAACTGATGCAAAGTTTCGCAAAACGACCCTATGGCTTGATTTTGGTAACTGGTCCCACAGGATCGGGTAAAACCACAACCCTATATTCGACCCTTGCTGAATGTAATGACCCTGGCATCAACATCAGTACGGCTGAAGATCCTGTTGAATATAACTTGCCTGGTTTGACTCAATGTCAAGTTCTGCGCGAAAAGGGGATGACCTTTGCCAGCATTCTCCGCGCCTTCTTACGTCAAGATCCTGACGTAATTCTAGTTGGTGAAACCCGTGATGCGGAAACGGCAAAAACAGCGATCGAAGCCGCACTTACAGGTCACTTAGTATTGACCACATTGCACACCAACGATGCACCTAGCAGTATTGCTCGTCTTGAAGAAATGGGTGTAGAGCCGTTTATGGCAAGTACCGCCATCATCGGCGTTCTCGCACAACGTTTACTCCGCCGCGTTTGTGACAACTGCCGTATCCCCTACAACCCCAGTCAAGAAGAACTCGATCGCTTTGGATTGCCCACTAGCGACCTTGAGCAAACCTTCTACCGCGCTAACATCGTCAACCGCGAAGCCATGCTCCCCGGTCAGCGTGTCTGCCCGAAATGCAGTGGCGCTGGATACAAAGGTCGGGCAGGTGTATACGAGATCATGAGAATGACCGAACGACTGCAAAGTGCGATCAACAAAGGCGCAACTACTGAAGTGATCAAAGAAATTGCGGTGCAGGAAGGGATGAAAACCCTAATGGCATATGCTTTTCAACTAGTAAGAGAAGGAGCTACAACTTTAGATGAGGTACTGCGAGTCGTCTATACCGATAAAGGTCGCGAAGCTGAAGAACGCGCCCGTCGCGGCAAAGGACTGGAATGCGAAAACTGTGACGCGGTTCTCACACCCGAATCAGTTGAATGTCCATACTGCACTACACTTAGAACTTTCTAAGTGAACTTTCGATACTTACGCGAAGCGTAAGTATCGAAAAATAGGCTACATAGGGAATCATGCACTTATTAGGATTAAATTAGGAGAATAGCTCGCTATGGTAATGGACTACATCATCGAAGACTTGATGGAAGAAGTGGTAGAACGTAAGGGTTCTGACCTCCACATCTCCGCAGGGCTACCCCCTTACATTCGTATCAACGGTCACCTCACCCGCACCGATCGCGATCCACTCAGCCCTGAAGAAACTCAGCGTTTGATTTTCGCGATGCTAAACAACAATCAACGTAAAGCACTCGAACAAAACTGGGAATTGGACTGCTCCTATGGGGTCAAGGGACTAGCCAGATTTCGGGTTAATGTTTACAAAGATCGCGGAACCTATGCCGCTTGCTTACGAGCGCTTTCTTCTAAGATTCCTGACATGGACGATCTTAACTTGCCGCCGATTGTGCGCGAACTGAGTGAAAAGCCGCGTGGACTGGTATTAGTAACTGGACCAACAGGTTCAGGCAAAACCACAACCTTAGCTGCCATGATCCAAACGATCAACAAAACTCGTGCTGAGCATATTCTCACGGTTGAAGATCCAATCGAATTTGTCTACGAATCAGTAAAAAGTATTATTCACCAGCGCCAAGTCGGCGAAGACACGAAAACCTTTGGCAATGCTCTAAGAGCTGCTTTGAGAGAAGATCCTGATGTGATCCTTGTCGGCGAAATGCGTGACTTGGAAACAATTCAGCTTGCAGTATCCGCTGCCGAAACAGGGCACTTAGTATTTGGGACATTGCACACCAGTTCCGCTTCCCAAACCGTCGATCGCATGGTCGATGTATTTCCGCCAGAGCAGCAAGGACAAATTCGGGTGCAGCTTTCTAACTCGCTTGTGGCGGTATTGAGTCAAACTCTTGTCCAACGTCATAACCCGCAACCAGGTCAATTTGGACGGGTAATGGCTCAAGAAATCATGGTGGTCACACCTGCTATTTCTAACTTGATCCGTGAAGGTAAAACCGCGCAAATGTATGGCTTTATCCAAACAGGCGGTAAGCAGTCGATGCAAACCCTTGAATCAGTCTTGGCGAAGCTATATCTGGATGGCGATATTACCTTTGAAGCAGCGATGTCGAAGACTTCTCGCCCTGAAGAGTTATTACGTGTAGTTGGACCAAACCCTGCGCCTGTGATGAAGCGAAAGGCAACTGGAGATTTGAAATCGCAAGACATGATCAAATCAAAATCGATCAGTAGCTAGATAGATAGTTTTTTACCCATAATTCTAATTAAAGAGGTGTAATCATGGCGAAATTTCAGGCAAATCTCAAGGACATTAAGGGCAAGTCAGTGCAGGAGACGATGGTCGCTACATCACTCAAAGAAGCGCGTGATACTTGGAAGCAAAAAGGCTTTTATGTTCAAGACGTGAAAGAGGTGAAGGGCGGTTTTGATTTTGCTGCCCTCACGATGAAAAAAGTCACGGTCAAGGACTTAGCTTTGTTTTCGCGACAATTAGCAACCTTGGTGAATGCAGGTGTCTCCATGGTGCGTGGATTGGGGGTAATGTGCGATCAGTGTGCCAATCCCCGACTCAAAATCGCTCTTACCGAAGTTCTTGATGATGTGCAGCAAGGTACTAACTTCTCGGATGCGTTGCGGAAACATCCCAAAGTATTTGACAAGTTGTACTGCGCGATGGTGCAAGCTGGGGAAACGGGCGGTGTGTTGGATGATGTTTTAGCGCGTTTGGCAACATTACTTGAAGACTCAGCCCGCCTGACTAATCAGATTAAATCGGCAATGACTTATCCAATTGTGGTTAGCTCCGTTGCGCTTTTGATCTTCTTAGCGATGTGTATTTTCATCATCCCTGTATTTGACGGCGTATTTAAGAGCTTGGGTGGCGAATTACCAGCATTTACACAAATATTGGTTAATATCAGTAACTTTTTAAAGAGTGAAAAAATATTCATCCTTCCTGCGACTGCCTTTGGTCTTGGTTTTGCTTACAAACGTGCTTATGCAACTCCTGCTGGACAACTATATTTTGATGGCTTGTTCTTGAAGTTGCCTTTGTTTGGTGATCTGGTCGTCAAGACTGCGGTTGCTCGTTTTGCCCGAACTTTTGGTTCGCTTTCTAAAGCAGGTGTACCAATTTTGGCTTCACTAGAAATTACTGGGGAAACCGCAGGTAATCTGGTGATCTCTAATGCGATCGATTCGGCAAGAAATGCCGTGAGAGAAGGTGGTCAAATTGCACCTGCAATGGAAAAAACAGGAGTATTTCCAGTCATGGCGTTACAAATGGTTAGTATCGGTGAAGAAACTGGTGAAATCGATAAGATGTTAATGAAAGTTGCTGACTTTTATGAAAATGAAGTCGAAGAATCAGTAAAAGCACTGACAAGTTTGATGGAACCATTGATGATCCTTGTATTGGGCGGCATGGTGGGTTCGATTATTATCGGGATGTACTTACCGATTTTCTCGATTATGGACAGCATCAAGTAATCAAAAATTCATGTTTTATCGAAAAAGCGGCGCATCGCGCCGCTTTTTCTATTTGGTAATCGGCTT
>JAJAZG010000161.1 GCA_026785865.1 Pseudanabaena sp. CAN_BIN31 | reverse complement strand
GTTGACATCTGCCTCTAATAGCGCCCTGCGTACTTCACGAATCGCGCCTTGGATATTGGAGTCAGAGATTTTGTCCTGTCCGCGTAACTTTTTCCAAGCCGCCTCAAATTTATCGGCGATTTCGTCAAACATATCTGGTTTTGCTGTTGCTGCTTTTAGTTCTAACTCTAATTTACAGTCACAGTCACTATATTGTTACGGATCATAGAAAATTTGGACTGCGATCGCATAGCCATAATAGTAAAATCGGGATGACATCATTAGGAGAAAAAAGCTGTCAAAAAAATTTCCTAACCTATTCCCAGAGGATTTGCCAAGAATTATTCAAAGGTCGCGATTGATTTACCGTGATGAAAAGTGGAGAGAGGTGATGCCAAATCAAGAGAGTCGTACTGCGTCAGGTGTCTATAATTTCGTTACTCAAGAAGGCGTTGTCTTTATCCGTAAAGCTAATGCTAAAGTAGGAGATAGCCTAATTGGTCATGTCGATCTGGCGATGGGACGCGATGTGGACTATGCGGGACGACTCTATTTTTCAGGACGGACAAATCGAGGTATTTTGCGAAAATGGACTAATGAGTCTGGTCACTATCGTCCTTCTACTATTGCTAGGGAAAATGCTGGGTTAACTGAATCTCTATTTCAGTCAGGACATTTTAAAAGTTTGGTAAGTATAGAAATTTAGATAGATTAGGAACATGATCATGACGAGTCAATTAAATCTTAAAAATAATTCTCCAGTCTTGATGAATCTGTCGGAAGAAGAGCAGTTTCATCAGGTTTGTGCGTTGCTTGAGAAAGATGTTATTGAAGCTCTGAAGTTGGCTAATTCTACGCTGAGAAATAAAAAGTATTTTCAAGATTTATTGGGAAGAGGATTAGAGGTTGCGGATGCCAGTGAGATTGAAGTTTGGCTAAAGTATCTAGTTCCGCGTTTAGGAATGCGATATGTGATTAATGTTCTTGAAGGAAAGTTGATTGAGCAACCGCAGCAGGTAAATAAAGCTCTGTATTGGTTGCAAAAGTTCTTAAATAATGACAATGAGAAGGAATTAAGTTTGTTCAAAGATTTGGAGAATAAAATGCTAGGAGCAGAATACAAGGCTGTTGCTACATCTGGTAAAGCTTATAAGTTAATTCTCAAAATCAAGGTGACTAATGAGTACGCGGTTTTTGGTGGCTATCAATTGGGTAGTCATGGTTCGGGTATAGTTACGGAAATTGTGGATTCACAGACTTTTGATCCCACAGGTGGGGTTAGGCTTGTTTCACCAAGCGATCTTGAAATACTTGATCCTCAGCCATACGATGATTGAGATATATTGAAAAATTCCTAGCCGATTTATTGCAATTGATAGATACTAAGTTTCTATGGTATTTTTATCGTTGCTATAGGCAAAAACTTCGATAACAGTTTCTATCTTCAGTAAAAGAATCGAAAATCACATGGCATTTATTCAAGAATTTCCATTGTCAGTCATTGAAAAATTAGGTTATTACGTTTATTTGTTGATTGACCCTGAAAATGATCAAGTTTTTTATATCGGGAAAGGAGTTGGCAATCGTATTTTTGCTCACATTAGTGCCGCAATTGCAAACGAAGCCCCAAGCGACAAACTTGCCAAAATCCGAAATATTCTATCAAAGGGGCTTGAAGTTACGCACATCGTTCACAGACACGGGCTAACTGAAAGAGAAGCATTTGAAGTTGAAGCTGCGTTGATAGATTTTATTGGTTTGAGCGGACTAACAAACGAAATTTCTGGTTGTGATAGTGATGACAGAGGGCAAATGAGAGTATCAGAAGTTATCGCAAAATACCAAGCTCCTGTAGCGGAAATCATTGAGCCTGTAATTTTAATTACCGTCAATCGCTGGTATCGCCGTGGGATAAGTCCCGAAAGATTATATGAAATCACACGAGGTAAGTGGGTTATTGGAATACGACGAAACAGAGCTAAATATGCATTTGCAGTCTATAAAGGCGTTATTCGTGAAGTTTATGAAATCGAGAGATGGACTCCTGCACCGATTGAGGATTACGAAGTCAGCCGACCATGGATTCCTGAAAACTCGACTGAGGCGAAAATAAAAGTTAAGGAGCGTTGGCAGTTTGAAGGCAAAGTTGGAGAAGACTTACTAAAATGTTACGTTGGTCAAAGCACAGAAAATTATCAAGTTGTCGGCGCACAAAATCCAATTCGTTATGTCAACTGTTAGTTCTTTTTTGTAGGACTGCCAAATTACTAACTGGAATGGTTTAGTTTAGAGTTTTATCGTAGCAAGGGTGTTCGTCGTTTGTCAGAATTTGATTTTGGGGCGATCGCTTTTATTTTGGGTGGGTGATTTTGCGATCGCGGTCTGTAAAGATTTGATTTTAGGGGCGATCGCTTCTTATCCGATTCTAATTTAGACAGATTTAAGTTGTCACAAAGGAGAAATGATTTTTATGGAAAGTCGAATAACTATTCATCCAGACATTTGTAACGGCAGACCGATCATTGCTAACACCCGAATTACTGTCCAAACAGTCATAGAATTTTTAGGTGCAGGTGACTCCATCGAAGAAGTACTTGAAGAATATCCATCACTACAAAGAGAAGATATTTATGCCTGTATGCAATTTGCCGCAAAATTAATGGCAAATCACTACGAAGTGAGAAAAGTTGCATGAATGCGTTTCTGTTTGATGAGAACTTACCTGCTAAAGTTCTTTTTACCCCATCTTTACCCATCATCCATGTTTCAACATTAGGCAACAGTCCAAGTGATTCTCAAATTTGGCAATATGCAAAAGACAAAGAATTAGTGATTGTTACCAAAGATGTAGACTTTTCAGATCGATTGATGCTCGACTTGTCTCCACCCAAAGTAGTCCATCTACGCTTTGGAAATATGCGAAAAAGTGTATTTCATTCGTTTCTAGCTAGCGTTTGGACTCAAGTTGAAGATTTAGTCACCGATCACAAACTAGTCAATATTTACTTGGATCGGATTGAATCGTTCAAATAGGCTGAGATTTGTTTTTAGGCGGTCGCTTTTATTTGGGTGGGTGGTTTTGCGATCGCGGACTAGAATGATATATGAACTTGTAATTAGGCGATTTCTCGAAATAAAACTACCCAATATTAGGACGAATTAAGATATCCCACT
>JAJAZG010000160.1 GCA_026785865.1 Pseudanabaena sp. CAN_BIN31 | reverse complement strand
GCTGCTATAGGAGTGGGCGATCCCAGTGATTTCTAAGGTAAATAAAGGATCGATTATTTTCTGCCTGTCTCTAACTCAATTTGTCTCCTTCTACGCTGTTGTTCAATTCTGACTTTCGCAGCTTGCAATTCTCCAAGAGAACCAATAATTCTTGTGGCTACACCAGTTTGATTAGTTTTCTTTAATTTTTTGAGATTATCGAGAATTTTTTCTCGTTCTTTAATTTCTTGCCAATCACTTGCATCTTCCCAAGCAAAGCCTAATAAAAAAGTGTTATAAACCTGCTTTTGCCACTCTAATTGCTTACTAAAAAACTCAAAAGGATTTGAAAATGCCTCTTTATTAGGGCGAACAAAATAAGAAATTAAGCTACGAAAGCTTGGAGAAAACTGTCGTTCCTCATTAATTGGTAAATTAAATACTAATGAACCTAAAACTTTTTTCCAGTCTTCTATTTTTAATGATCTAATACTACCTTCAGTTCGTGGCTGAATAACCCAATCACTGAAATCTCCTTGAAGTATTACTTTTGCTGGAGCGTTAACATATCTAGTAACTACAATTTCTTTCCCTGCTAGTGTTAGATTCAAGCTAAAAGACCAGTCACTCAATTCACGTTCTTTAAACGGTGTACCTTTTGTAATAGCAGCACCAAGGCAGAAATGAATTATTTGAATTAAAGTTGACTTTCCAAGACCGTTACGGGAATCTCTGACACTGGATGTTTCTGTGCGATCAGCAAGAATCACATTAAATCCAGATCTAAACTCGACAGTTTTAAATGAATCTTGGTTGGAAAAAATAGAATTAATCATCGGTTACACTTATGGAGCAATCCTTCTTCTAGTTCAACGGCTCCAATCATGTAAAGAAGGTCAAGAACTAATACAAATCGATCAAACGTAGCTACTTCTGGGACTTTAGACAAGTCGCTCCAAAGAGAGGTTACTGTTCTAGGGTAATTCAAGTAGCTAATTACTGTAGCACCAACTCCTAGTAACGAATTACGGGTTGAGATATGTTTTGTCGGTAAAATCATGGCTCAAATACATCACAAGTTTCAAAAAAATAACATAAAATCGCTAGCCCTGCCGCTTGCCATCTAAGGTCTGTATTTTGACAACTGGAGAATGCATGTAACCTTATAAATAAATCGTCACCCTGAATATTTTCTTCGATCAACTTATGATATTCAAAATTGAGTGTTGATTTTAATCTATCTGGCACATCAGGAAAATTTGTTTTTGCATTATTCTCAATTAAATGGCGTACTTCATTTGCTTTTGCTAGCCCCATATCTAATAATAATCTAATATTGGAAGTTAAACCATTTTTTAACATTTTTACTTCTGGATTAGTAGGACGGAAATTTTCTTGTCCTTCAACTATATTTATTCTTTGTCTTAGGAAAGCAGCTATTACAAAGTTCATATCTTCAAAAGTAATATTTGCCATTGTTAGAGCTAAATTTCTCTGTGTTGATTGTTTTAGACCATCATGATTTAAGTCGCTTTGATAGTTATCTATTTGTTTTTTTAACTTATTAATCTTATTCTCTAACTTATTAATAGCTTGAGGATCATCTTCATAAATTATTTCTTGTTCATACTCACCAAGTAATTTTACACTTGTAAGCATTCTCTGTTCGCGATCATGAATACGTTGCTGCTGCCAATTCATAAATATTTACTTACTCCTTAGAAAACAATCTTGATTTCCAGTTGTGCCATGTTTCTCTCAGTTTAATTACTGCTCCCGCTCCTAGTTCTCCTTCATAGCTCAAAATAAATGGGATGATTGGAATTGTTAGCTTTAATGAATGTTTTGTATCAACAGTAGGATAGTTAATTATTTCAGACATGGCTTCATCACTAACTGGCAAAGATAGGTTTCGAGATTTCAGTTCTGTTAATAACTGCTTAGCCTCAGTTAATATTATCTTAGATTCATCATCATTTAGGTACTTTGTGTCTATAGTTTCCAAAGAAGCTTGAATTTGTATTAAATCAGAGTCATCTAAACTTTGTATAAATGGCTGAATGATTAAACGTTCAACGGAAGTGAAATGGAAGAGGAGAGCTTCACTTAGAGAAGATTGACCATCTAAAAGTAAATCAATTTTATTGTCAATACCTTGTAACTGTTTTGCAATGTTTTGGAACTGAGGTGCTTGTTCATTTGATGACTGTCTCTGTAATTCTATTAACTCGTTTTCATATTCGATTTGCTTTTTTTTTAAATCTTCTATGCGACGATGATACTTACTCTTTTTAAGAAGATCGTCTTCATCATTTAATTCTTCTTCATATTCGCCCAGTAGTTGAACTACTTTTACGATATTTTTTTCTAGTTGTTGTAATCTTAAATTTAAAGCCGAGAGATGCATAAGTTATTATCTTGAATTAAGCAGAACCAGAAATCTGTAACTAAAATATTACTAATCCCCCCATAACTGTACAGTAATAATTCTACATTTAGCAGATAGTTAATATAAGATCTTGATGCAGATCTAATACAAGGTATTGATATAAATTCTTAATATTCTTTGTGAATTTACTTTATACTCGCCTACCTAAGAATAACGCAATTTCTGGCTATTAAGGTAATTATTTTGGTCTACATAGCTTTGTGACCATGTTTCGATTTGCTTAGCTTCTTCAATCTTTTGCTTGGAACCCTTAGATTTACATGAATACACCAGCAAAATTCGTGAAGCAATGAAGCTATCAAGCGATCGGGAATCACGCAAGAAAATTCTTCGATCCGCCGTGCAATGGGCGAAAAGCCTAGGCGAGAAACTACGCGAGAAAAGCGAACAAACCGCCCAAAGTTGTAGTGCCGCGATGTGGCAAGCCAGTCACAACGGCGATCACGGCACGGCAAGCGTGGTCTTCAATATGTTCCTACCTGAAATCTGCGATCGGCTGCATGAAAACCAGCTCATGCGATTACAAGTTGTGGGAGCGCAGTATGGAGAACTAGCATCAACAAAATGGACAGGAGATGGAGAACACGCATGTATCCCCATCGTTGTTTCTCAACGGGTTGAAGATGGCAGATATCAAATCGAAGTAATGCGTAAAAGCAGGAAAAAGCCATACCTGTTAGGACTTGTGGCAAAAGACTCAGCCAAAGTGATCGTGGGAGAATACATGGCCTCCCTAACCAGCCAGAGTAAAACCATAGTTTGCGAACTAGTCGCCGCCTAGTATCAGAGGCTTGAACAATAGTTCAAGCCTCTGACTATTTTTATGATTTTGAAGTACTGTTCCATTAAAAAAGGCTCAATAAGTGTTGTGGAGAGATGAAACATGATAATCGTGTCCAGATAACTTCCCACAACATCTATTAAGCTAGCTTTTTCAGAGTTATTTAGTTTCAGTTTTGGATTCTAAAGGATTAATGCTGAATGAATTATCTGACAAGAAAGACTGTTGGGGTATACCGATCGCAATACCTTCTTGTTCCATGATTAGCTTGAGACGGCGGCGAAACTCTCTAGCCACAGCCCATTGCTGAAGCGGTTGAGTTTTAATCCAAATGCGAATTAACATTCCAGAATGTTGGAGTTCATCAATACCAAGAACTTCAGGAGGCTCAATGATCTTAGCTCGCCAAATATGCTCTTGATAAATTTCTTGAGCTAATTTCCGTAATACTTCGAGCGCAAGATCAGGATCAGTGGCATAGGCGACTCGAATCGTCAGATCTACACGCGCCCAATCTTTAGAAAGGTTTTGGACGATCGCAATAGAACTATTCGGAATAGTAATCAGTTGCCCCTCATTGTTACGGACTTGAGTGATTCGCAAATTCATGTTTTCGACCAAACCGCCTAACTCACCGACGACGATTACATCACCGACTGCATACTGATCTTCTAAAATAATCAGGAAGCCATTAATTACATCTTTAATCAACCCTTGAGCGGCAAAAGAAATGGCAAGTCCAACGATCCCAGCCCCAGCCAAGAGCGGAATTAAATCAAAACCGATCGCAGAGAGGATAGCCAGAAATCCCAAGCCAACTAAGACAATCGCCGTAACATTTCTTAAAACTTGCGAAACCGTAGAAACTCGGATATCCAAGCGTTGATAAGGCTTCAGCATTGCAAAATCCTTAGCTTTGAGGAAACCTGAAAAGCGATCGATCAACAAGTTACTGACGCGAATTGACAAATAAGTCGTGAAGGCGATCGCGGCAATTTGGAGAGGAGTCGATAGCAGGAAGACTTGGAACCAACGTGTATAGGGAAACAGCCCTAAAACAATAAAGCTACCACCGCCTAAAATCGCCAAATAGCTAAGTTCTAAAGCACGGCGTTGAAGATCGCTGAGATTAGCTTTTTGCTCTTGCTTCAGTTGTTGCTCTAAGTCGATAACAGCCACAGCTTCAAGGTAAGGGGGTAATGTATGTTCAATCTGAGCCTCAATAGTCTCCTGTTGCAACTTTAAGCGACCTTGCCAATAGGTAATCAGGCGAATAAGCAAGAGCATCGCTAAAGCAATTCCTGTCGCAATTAAGCTGCGATTGAGGAGAAATGGTGCTTGCCGCTCCTGTCTAGCTCTATTCAAGGAATCGCGCAGGATTTGGGTTAATTGATTTGCCCAACCTTGAGGATCTCGCCCTTGCAGTTGAGCATCTAGCGTCGTTACGGTCATGAGGTAGCGATCGTTAATAGCGATCACAGGCTGACCGCTCAGTTGGTCTAGGGTTGCCGTCACCTGCAAAGTATTGGGTTCAAAGTTGCTATTAGCAACATGATGCAGTTCATCTTCAATGCCCTGTACGCGCTGCTCGAGGGGAAATCGCTGATTAGCCGTTGGAGCCGCTAGCAGAAATAATTGATAGCCATCAAGTCTAACCACAGCATGATTGATACTGGTAACATTGGCGGGTTTTTCTCCAGCCAACCAATTTTTTAAAAGTTCAGATTGCCCCCAAGCGATTTGACTGGTGGAAAAAAAGAGAGTTAGGGCGATCGCCCCAATAAATAACACGGCAGAATGAAACCGCTTTTTCCAAAAGTAGATTTTGGTTTGGATGGAACGGTTGAGCATAGGTAATTGGTGATTAATTTAGAATTGGGGTGTTGTTCTAGGTTTTTTGAAAAAGTTGTCAGGAAGGGATGAGAAATTCACGAAGACTGATAAACAGACCAATGACAATATCGTGCATCGAAATGACAAATAAAATTAAACAAAGCAATACACAACTTTAACAGTCGCGTATTGCTTTGTTTAATTTTATTGGCTAGCGCCTGTTCGCAAGAACAGAAACCATAAAAATAGCCGAAATGTATCAATCCGAATTTGAAATTACCCAAGAGATCGAGGAGCATTTTGACAATGGCTTGCGAGTAAAAGCCGAAGCCACAGTCGCGGCGATCGCCCTATCTAAATCATTATCATCCGCAACCGCAGCACAGCAGGTCGAACTAGCCAAAGCATCGGGATGGGGAACGCTAACCGATATTTGGGTAAAAGCCAACCATCAAGGTAATACATGGCAGCAACGAAGTTATGAAAGACTATGCCAACTGCTAACCAAAGAAGAAATTCAAGCTGCCAAATCAGCAACCGCCACCGCCTATCAAACTAGTTTTGAAGTAATTCGGGCGGTATGGGATTTGCTAGCAGAAGTTGGATTTACAGGCGGATCGATTATTGAACCTGCTTGTAGCACCCTCTCGTTTATGGGATGTCAGCCCCAGAGCATGAGAGATATTTCGCAATGGGTAGGCATAGAACTAGATCCCACCTTTGCCCAAATAGCG
>JAJAZG010000159.1 GCA_026785865.1 Pseudanabaena sp. CAN_BIN31 | reverse complement strand
GGCGATCGCATTGCGATCGCCCTCTCTTTTTTATTTGGCTCAAAAGCGCGGCGTTGCATACATCACTCGTAGGGGTTAAGCATTTGCGCCAATATCTCCAAACTCCTCACAGAAATCTCTATTCGCGAATGCTTAACCCTCTTCATTCATTTGCTCAACGCTTTTCATGCAAAAATTTGTCGCTGCGTTGGGAGGTTTGGGCAAAGCATTCCCAAATTTAGATGGTATTGGGATTTATAAATATTCTGCGGGAATGCTTTGCCCCTACACAAATAATCGCTAATCGCTAACAGCCCCAACTGGCAAAAGCAATGTTGATTCGATCTCTTCTCGAACTTCTTTGCTAACGTTGCTGCGGTTCATGCACTCAACGAGGAGGAGATTGGCTGCGTAATATTGTTCGAGAAGTTCGACTTGCTCTTCAGTAAATTTCCAATCGTGATCGATGTTGCGGCGATCAATATAAACTTATCACAGTTCACGAGTCCATTCCTCTCCATGATTTTTCCACCATTGATAGAACTCCTGTCGCTAGATAACTCAGACTTGAGCGCTTGTAGCGCTTATCGCAATACAATCAGGAGGGCTAAGGTCTCGGAATAGGGCGATCAACATAACATGAGCAATTTCGAGATCGTGTATAATTCTAAGTTGTGTCGCTAGCAGCCTGTCGGAGAAACCAAAAACGACTCTTGTAGAGCGTTTTAGCCATAGCATAACTTACCGCCTGCCCTCTAACAATACGTTAGGCTGCCGTTTAAGCACCTGACAAGACATTGAGTTTCCGAAAATTCTATTTGTCCGACAGGCTGCTAGAAGTGACATTTTCACCTAAAAACACTTAAAAAAAACGTTTTGGTTGTAAAATAAAACAATCAGTTATTTTATACTTGAAATTCTTTTACAAAGTTATCAAGTTTAACAAGTAAAAAAATCAAGTCTAATATAGATAAAACGTAAGGGGGCATATTCGATGCAGGCATCAGAAACAAAGCTACAACAAATTATCGAAGGTACAAAACAGTATGTTGTACCTTTGTTTCAGCGTCCCTATAGCTGGAAGAAATCTGAGTGGCAAATTTTATGGGATGATCTTGTTGAACTTTGTGAGTCAGAGAACCCCCGCACTCACTTCATGGGATCGATTGTCACTATGCCAACAAATGCTATTCCAGAAGGCGTGAGTAAGTATTTGTTGATTGACGGACAACAAAGATTAACGACTATTTTTATCCTGCTATGCGCTTTGAGAGATCATGCGAAACAGACAGATGACAAAAGACTTGCCGCTAAAATTGACGACACAATTTTAGTAAATTCCCACGAAGATGGTCTGGACTATTACAAGTTGCAGCCAACACAAATGGATCGCGAAGTTTTCCACAAACTTATTCGGAACGAAGAACAGAGCGAGAAGGGTGGAATACTTGAGTGTTACGAATTTTTCTCTAAAAAAATACGACAGCTAAATGTAGAGCTATCAAAAGTTCAAAAGATAATTTGCAGTAATCTTTCGGTCGTCAGTGTTGTACTGAGTACAAATGATGATCCTTATCTTGTATTTGAGAGCCTTAATGCTAAAGGTAGGGCGTTAACACAAGCCGATCTGATTCGTAATTACTTCTTCATGCGAATTCACTTAGATAAGCAAGAAGAGATTTACAAAAAATATTGGCAACCAATGCAAGATCTCTTGTCAGATGGTCTGACTGAATTCATCCGTCATTATCTAACTAAGAATGGAATTGATGTAAAACAAAGCGAAATCTATTTTCAAATCAAAGAGAAAATCAATCAAGGTGATGCACTGCCTCATTTGCAGGATTTACACAAATTCGCTGATTATTACTCGCGACTGCTAGACCCAAAGCGCGAAGACAACTTGAAAATCAGAAAATACCTTATTCGTATTCATCGTCTAGAAGTTGCTACGGTATATCCTTTCTTATTGAATTGCTATGACGAATGGATACAGAAAAGAATTTCTGAAGATGAATTTATTGCCATTTTTCAGGTCTTAGAAAACTTTATACTCCGTCGCTTCGTCTGTAATGTTCAAACAAGAGGACTAAATAGAATCTTTGCACTGCTTTATTCTCAAGTTGCCAAAGATGTTGATATCGTTTCTGGTTCATTCGTTGATAGATTAAAAATTAATCTACAAACTAAAGACTATCCTAAAGATGCTGAATTCAGAGAAAGATTAATGGATGTCAAACTATACGGTAGTAATCGTAGTGAGAAGGCTAAACTCATGCTTCAATCTCTCGAAGAATCATTCAGACATAAAGAGCAAGTAGATTTCAGTAATCTTTCGATTGAACACATTATGCCACAGACATTAAATGACTTGTGGAAGAGCCATTTAGGAGAAGATTGGGCAATCACACATGAGTTGTTCATTCACACTTTAGGAAATTTAACTCTAACTGCTTACAACGGTGAACTATCTAATTCAGCATTTTCGACCAAGAAAAGTGAATTTCAAAAGAGTCACTTGGAACTCAACGCCTACTTTCAGGAAGTAAATACATGGCGTAGGGAAGATATTGAAGCAAGATCCGAAAACCTATCAGATTCAATCATTAATATCTGGAAATACTTTGGAAATGAATCCCTAGAGTCTGAGCAACCGATCAGTTTAAAAGGGACTATTCCTAAGCTACTTTGCATTTTTGGTGAAGAGCATTCAGTTAGAAGTTGGCGCGATGTTTTAGAAATTACTCTAAATACAATTGCCGATCTTGAACCTGAACGTTTTCAAGAAATTATGGAACAATTTCCTCGATTACTTGGCAGAGATCAAAAGAACTTTCGTAGTACAAGACAACTAAAAAATGGGGTTTACATTGAAACAAATTTTTCAGCCAAGGATATTTCGAGCCTATGTCATAGATCGATTGAAACAGCAGGATTATCTACTCAAGACTGGCGTGTTGACACTGTGAAACCATAACCTATTCATGAGATAAAGGCGATCTCTAACATAACTTCCCTAATCAATTTCACGAAATAAGTGCGATCGCCGATAAAACTATGGATTTAGCGATCGTTAAGCGCAAGCTCGGTAAGTCGAAAAGTCATCATTATTAGGCTGTTTCCCCATCGAGTTCATGCAATAACCCTTGTAGCGAGTAAGCTGCGATCGCGCTATCTTCGCCTTTCTGCAATTCCATCCGCAAAGCGTGCAACTTCAGTTCATGTTCTTCTAGCAGCCGTAAACCTGCGCGAATAGCCTCACTAGCCGATGTAAAACGT
>JAJAZG010000158.1 GCA_026785865.1 Pseudanabaena sp. CAN_BIN31 | reverse complement strand
GGTGTTAAGCTCACTATTGCAGCCATGGCAGAAATTGAAAAACAGCTTAAGCGTCTACCCGATCTTCAAAAATGGTTTGTTGAGATTTGCGGCAAATCAACCTAAGCTATGGGATCTATTATTTCTTGGTAGTCTCTAAGTTAATCTATATGTATGCTAGGGAAAGTATCTTAATGCAAAAAAACATTGGCTTTTTGCCTGCTTTTTTAGCTGGTTCGGTACTACTTTTATCGTCTGGAAGTAGTGTTGCTCAAAATCGACCTCGTGGTAAAGCTATTCTATCTGAGATGCCACGACAAGAAATTAATGGTCGTTACTATACTTCAGGTTTTCCAGATGATATTCCAATTGGTAGAGAGATATTTCAAGCATTTGCTCGCATAGGAACTAGTGTTGTAGATAGCTATAGTTCAGTTTTCTCTATAAGAGATTCTACTCAGGCGATTTTCAGGTTGGCTTCCTCTCGTGAAGCGTCTAAATACAAAAAGTTAACTTTGTCTTTCGGTATTGCAGATAGCGACCGAGCAGCAACATCTGGTACGGTTACTCGTCTATCTATCTATAAAGATGGTAAGTTCCATGGGTATAGAGACATTGGATTAGGAGATAAAAATTTATGGGTAATAGATGTTACTAATACCAGAAGTCTGGCGCTCGAAGCATCCTGTACAAGAACAGTAGAGGTAGTGTTCGCGAGACAGCAGGGATGTGCAGGCATATATTTCTTTGAAGAGATTTTAGAACAATGAAACGCAGGCAATTTATAACACTAAGTACATTAGGAACTGCTACCTTTACTATCAGTTTGGGAGCATTAAATCCACAGGGAGCGCAAGCAATAATTTTTTTATTCCTGCTGAAATCTATTGCGGGACCAAGCTTGCTAAATCTTGCGCTAGGCGGACTTGCACTCTCTGCTCTAGGTTCAGCAGTGAGTCAACGTCGCCAAAGACAAGAATGGTTTGATGCTCGGATAGAAGCCCAATTTGCTCAGCGAGAATTTATCCGTCGATCTTTTACTGATGTAACTGTGGCGGAAAGTTCTGTCCCCGAATATAAATATATTCTTGGAGCTTTTAGAGAGGAATCTTTAGGGAAGAGTGTGGGATTGGTATTCCCTCGATCAAACAGGGATCAAGCTACTATGTCCGCATTTTCTGGACCTGCTCCATTAGGGATGGCAATTGCAGCAGAATACCTTAAAAAGGAAGAAAATTTGTCTCCTGCTGACATACGGTCTGCTATTATGCCTCGAATGTCAGGAGGAATAGAAGTAACTGACTGGCGCACTTGGAATTCTTCTGGGTTTATTGCATATCCAAATTCTTTCTCAGATACAGGTACTCGCATTTACTACGATGCTGTCGAGCCTCGCATTGGTGGTTTCGGGACAATTGATGTTACTGTAAATGCTCATCGCCGCGTCAGAATTCCACAAATCCGAGTTGAGTTTTCATAGTGCGATCGCCGATCTTGTAGGGTGCGTTAATAAAATGTAACGCACCCATTAAATGATAACTAACAAATCAGTGCGTTACGCTGACGCTAAAGCACGCTACGTTTTTTGTTTTTAATCATCCCAAGAGCCTTGAGGTTTTTCTGTGCGATCGCCGCTTCCCCAATTTTTGGGATAGATTCCTTGAGCAATAAACCGATGGATACTAGAATATTGCCAATCTTGAGGATTTTCACAGAAACCATGTCGCGCTGGATTGTCATGAATATAATCGCAATGCATTGCAAAATCTTTTTCATACCGACCAGTTTCATCAAAAGAGAAATTCCGTAGAGTTTGCCCAAATAGCTTAGACTCAGCCGATGGCTGCCCTACTTCAATCTTGCCATCGGGCAGAGCCAATTGTTTCGCAATCCCCTGCTTAAATCTTTCTGTAAAGTCCTGACCATTAATGGTTAGAGACTGGAGCGTGGGCAAGGTGTTAGCAGGAACTGTGGTCTCAATACGAAGATCGAAGCGCTGCCCCGACAGCAAAGTTACATTATTGACAGGCCAAAGCCTCATTACGCCAGCTAGTGATTTATTTGGCAGTAGAGCAATAGGATCATTTTGAGCCAGCGCCACGGCTGGATAACTTAATGACAAAATTGCGATCGTGACTAAAATCAGCAGTTTCCGCGTTAGGTCGATTTGCATACAAAAAATTTCTTGCTTTCTATAACGTTAGGCTAACAAATCAGCATACTTTTGCCTAGCACCCAGAACACATTACATCGGCTAGCCTAATTATTGAGCGTAGTGCTTTTTTGTAATGTACGGTAAGCCGATCTAGTCCCCTGATCATTTCGCAGTATATTAGCACTCAGTGAGACAGAGTGCTAAAGCACGTAATGTGTGACCAAATTTAACCCTTGAGTCATCACTTACAAAGTCCGCTCTGATTAGATTTTAAGGAGGTATAGCATAGTGGCATCGTTAACCCTAAATACTGGTACATTGCAACCAATAGGCGATCGCCTATTGGTCAAAGTAGCAACTAAAGAAGAAAAAACTGTAGGCGGTATTTTCTTGCCAGATACAGCGCAAGAAAAACCCCAAGTCGGTGAAGTAAGTGCCGTCGGACCTGGCGCACGTAATGACAAAGGTACTCGCGTTGCTCTAGAAGTTAAAGCAGGCGACAAAGTTTTGTACTCCAAGTACGCTGGCACTGAAGTCAAAATCGAGAGCGTAGAATATTTGCTACTTGCTGAAAGAGACGTTCTGGCGATCGTTGAATAAAGCTAAAAGCTGTTAGCTGTTAGCTTTTAGCTAAAGACTTCCAAAGAAGCAATCAAAAACAGCTAACAGCTAAAAGCTAACAGCTAACAGCTAACAGCTAACAGCTAACAGCCCCCCATAACCAATTCCTAAATTACAAAAACAAAAAAATGGCAAAAATCGTAGTATTTGATGAAGAAGCTCGTCGCGCCCTTGAGCGTGGTGTGAATGCACTCGCTGACGCAGTACGTGTAACCCTCGGACCAAAAGGTCGTAACGTCGTTCTCGAAAAGAAATATGGCGCTCCTCAAATCATCAATGATGGTGTGAGCATCGCTAAGGAAATTGATTTAGAAGATCCCCTCGAAAATGCGGGCGCTCAACTAATTCGTGAAGTCGCTTCCAAAACCAATGACGTAGCAGGCGATGGAACTACCAGCGCTACCGTTTTGGCTCAAGAAATGATTCGTGAAGGCTTGCGTAACGTTGCCGCAGGTGCAAACCCAGTCGGTGTGCGTCGTGGTATCGAAAAGGCAGTTGCTTATCTAGTTGATGTCATTGCTCAAAAAGCTAAGGCTGTTGATTCCAATGCTGAAATCGCGCAAATTGCCACAATTTCATCGGGTAACGATGTCGAAATTGGCGAAATGATTGCTCATGCCATGGACAAAGTTGGCAAAGATGGCGTAATCACCGTTGAAGAATCGAAGTCCCTTACCACCGAATTAGAAATCGTGGAAGGTATGCAACTCGATCGCGGTTACATTTCTCCTTATTTCGTCACCGACAACGAACGCATGTTGGTCGAATTTGAGAATGCGAAAATCTTGATCACCGATAAGAAGATCAATGTGATTCAAGATCTCGTACCGATTCTTGAGAAAGCGGCTCGTTCTGGTTCTCCTTTAGTGATCATCTCTGAAGATGTTGAAGGTGAAGCTCTAGCAACCTTGGTTGTGAACAAGCT
>JAJAZG010000157.1 GCA_026785865.1 Pseudanabaena sp. CAN_BIN31 | reverse complement strand
GACGAAGCGATAACTAGATTGTTTCTTCAGGTTTGATGTAATTTACTTCCACAACTGTGTGGACATTACCGCGAGGGGTAAAGTCGCCCTTGACGTTAATTCGGAGGGGATCGCCTGCTTTTACAAAGTCATCCATAATCTGATTGACCGATTCTTCGTGGGAGATAGAGCGATCGCGATAGCTATTGATATAAAGCTTAATTGCTTTTAGCTCTACCAACAATTTATTTGGGGTATAGGTAATATAAATTGTGGCAAAGTCGGGATAGCCTGAAAATGGACATTTGCTGGTGTATTCAGGAAGTGTGATCTGAATACTATAGTCTCGACCAACTCTAGGATTAGGAAAAGTGGTAAGAGTTGCTTCTGCGATCGCTTGTTCACCGTACTTAACAGTCATATCTGCCCTGAGCTAAAAAAATGAATCGTGTTAGATTTGCTTTATCCTTCTAGCGTAGCAAATTTAAACCAAAAAAAGAAAGAGCGCTTTGCGCCCTTTCTTTTTTTGATGAGCGCAAAGCGCTATCCCCTACAACTTGGGTTTAATGTTTTTTGACATCATGGGGCTGAATTACACCATAGCCACCATGGTTTCGTTCGTAGACAACGTTGATTTCCCCTGTGTCAGCGTTACGAAAAACATAAAAATCATGATCGATCAACTCCAACCGTTCCAGAGCTTCATCGACAGACAGGGCAGGCATAGCGAAGTATTTATTACGCACAACCTGAGTTGGTAACTCAACCACACGATTGTCGTCTGGCAAAGGTAGAGCAGGTTGCTCAACAACAGCTACGCTGGTTTTCGCAGCAGTGCGATCGCTCTTGCGTTCCTTAAATTTCCGCAACTTGCGCGAAATCTTGTCAGCAACTAGGTCAATGCTTGCATACAAATTCTCGCTCTTATCCTCGGCGCGGATCACAGCTCCATTTGCGTACACTGTCACTTCAGCCGATTGACTAGAAGCAATGCGAGGGTTGCGAGCCACTGATAGGTGGACATCTACCTCGGTGGTTAATGTTTGGAAATGGCTCACCGCTTTGTCGATCTTTTGTTCGACATATTCGCGAATGGCTTCCGTGACTTCCATATTCTTGCCTTGAATTACAAGTTTCATGTCTATGACCTCGCTTCTGAGTCCCAAATCAGTTAAAGAAATTGACACGCGCAATCTTGCTTTTTAATCACCCCATTGCGCCGAATAGCTGATTTGGCTATGGGATCACCATAGCACTTTGGTGGTGTCATGAAGTAAATTTTGATGCACTTCTTAATGTAGTTTTAAAACAAATTCTGGTTTTTTGTCGGCTATAGTACCGAAAACATCAAATTCTAAAATTAGTGGCGATCGCAATCTGTACAAATAACGTCAAACAAGTTTACTACTTATCACTTACGATTGGCATTGTGAATCCCCTTGATTTATGCAAATTCAAGCTATTTAAATTTAAGCTATTCAGAAGCAAAGTGAGGTTCGTATGAGTTCGGCTGTGGAACTGTGGCAACGTTATCAAGACTGGCTGTATTACCATGCAGAGTTGGGGCTTTACGTCGATATCAGTCGGATCAGGTTTACGTCAGACTTTGTGACACAGATACAACCCAAGTTTGTCAAGGCTTTCGCGGATATGAAAGCTTTGGAATTAGGCGCGATCGCTAATCCTGATGAGCAACGGATGGTCGGGCATTACTGGCTGCGATCGCCTGAAATTGCGCCCACTGAAGAATTGCGTAAAGATATTACTGAGACTCTTGATCGCATCGAAGATTTCACAAAAAAAATTCATGCAGGAATCATTCATCCCCCTGCTGCTTCACGTTTTACGGATATTCTCTCGATTGGCATCGGTGGCTCGGCGCTAGGTCCTCAATTTGTGGCGCAGTGTCTGGCTAAAGCCGACGTACCACTCAAAATCAGCTTTATTGATAATGCCGATCCCGATGGGATCGACTTAGTACTTGACCTATTGGGCGATCGCCTCAGCACCACATTGGTTTTGGTAATTTCCAAGTCTGGCGGCACGCCTGAAGCGGCTAATGGCATGAAAGAAGCCGAGTTTGCTTTTGAGAAAGCAGGTTTAGACTTTGCCAAACAGGCGATCGCGATTACAGGTGTCGGCAGTGCGTTGGAGAAATATGCGATCGCGAATGGCTGGATCGCTCAATTTCCGATGTACGACTGGATCGGTGGTAGAACCTCGGAACTATCAGCAGTTGGTTTATTACCTGCGGCTCTACAAGGCATCGACATCCGCGAAATGTTACGCGGTGCGAGTTTAATGGATGTCGCCACCCGCAACGAAGATATTCGTCAAAATCCCGCCGCCCTCCTCGCCATGTCATGGTACTTTGCAGGTAACGGCAAAGGCGAAAAAGATATGGTCGTCCTGCCCTATAAAGATCGGCTGCTCTTGTTTAGTCGCTATCTGCAACAACTGGTCATGGAATCTCTCGGCAAAGAGAAAGATCTTGATGGCAATATCGTCCATCAAGGGATCGCTGTCTACGGTAATAAGGGTTCCACCGATCAACACGCCTATGTACAGCAACTACGCGATGGTGTCCCCAACTTTTTTGCAACTTTTATCGAGGTTTTACAGGACTCCGCGAGGCATCACCCTGATGTCGAAGATGGCGTTGTCAGTGGCGATTATTTGTTCGGCTTTTTGCAAGGTACTCGCAGTGCTTTGTATGAAAATGCTAGAGACTCAATTACGGTCACAATTCCCGTTGTTTCTGAACTTACCGTTGGCGCATTAATTGCTCTGTATGAGCGGGCTGTGAGTTTCTATGCTTCATTGGTGAATATCAATGCTTACCATCAACCAGGTGTTGAAGCAGGTAAAAAAGCTGGTGCGAAAGTATTAGCATTGCAAAAGAAACTCATTGACGCATTAAAATCATCAAATGTATCGCTTTCGCTAGAAGAAATTGCGATCAAAGCTGATGCTCTTGACGAGATTGAGTCTCTGTACCACATCGCTCGCCATCTTCATGCAAATTGCAAAATTCTATTTGAAGGTGATTTATCTGAACCCGCAACTCTAAAAATGATGTTGCTTTTATAAAGTTCTAAACATAAAGCTACAGCGCCTTGCGTTGCCATAGAACCCAGATAATTTTTTAAAAGTGCCGCTTCGTGGCGCTTTTAAAAAATTATCTGTATTACTCAAACCATCAATAGGCTGTAAGCTAAGCGCAGCTTTATTTTATATAGCAATCCTAAATCATTTGTAGAAAAAAGAATCTGCAAGAATATAGCTTCTTACTCCCTTCCCATTATAAAAATAGACATTAAAACCCAAGAATTAGACTTTGCGGCGCGGAGCGCCGCAAAGTCTAATCTTTCACTGGGAAGGGAGTAGATTTTGTTTACTTACTTACTTATTTATTTATTTATTTAATAGAGGTTAAATG
>JAJAZG010000156.1 GCA_026785865.1 Pseudanabaena sp. CAN_BIN31 | reverse complement strand
GAGGAACGTGAAACTGGTGCAGTGAGTCCAAAAGACGATGACCTGTATCTTCGGACGTAAAGCTCAAAGTACGAGTCTCCTGTAAAAGAGCTTTCTTCGGGAAGCCCGCTCTCTAACTGTACTCAGTTGAGCGTCGGGAGGATGTCACGGAGAAACTTTTGATAGTGCCGCGAAGCGGCACTATCAAAAGTTTCTTTAGATTTATGAAAGCGCAAAGCACTGTATAACGATAAACACATAAAAAAGCGCACCCATCGGGTGCGCTTTTCACAAATTAAGCCGCTTGTTCTTCTAATTGATCTTTGTGAAGCCAAATTACAGGAGTTGGCACTTTACCAAACTTGATTTGGACATAATCGCCACGAAACTCCAACACTTCGCCCCAGGTCTCAAAAAGATACGATGACCAGCGTGTATCGTTTGCCATTGCTTCAGGGCTATTTTCTAGCTTTTCGCGAATTGCGCGGACAAGTGTGCCTTTTTTCAGTGCCATAGTATTTAATGCAGCAAATTATTAAGAATTTTAAATAGCCAACAGCTATTATATAGCAGAAGTTCTTTACTCAAGAAATCGTAATTCAAATTTGAATTGGCACTTTATGACTTTTTGGGTAAATACTATGTGTTCGCAAATCAATTGTTAACCAAAAGAAATAATGAGATAGGAATCTTGAAACTTTGCACCAGTGGCTTGTTTACCTGCTAGCTCGGTTGGCAAGAAAATATTACGGCGTTGATCGCCTGCTTCGATGGTTACTTCGGGGCCTAGCTGGATTAATTTGACCTGTTTTTTGTTAAATGTTGGTAAGAATAACTTAAAGCGAGGGTTAAGTTGCATATCAACTTGTTTTTATCTATTAATAATTTTTGAAATTTAAATGCGATAATCCGATCATTAGCAGGATAAAACTACTTTTTCCATTCAATATGTCCGTTAATATTAAAAATTTCAAAAGTATTGAGAATCCCTATACAAAACTCTTGCAATTCGTGATTATCTTCTTTCTTCGCAAGTTCATACAGACGAATAAACATCTTTTTTCCTGTCTCTGTTTGATTAAGATTTTTCTTAAGAAAATTATGCTGACTACACAGAACTTGACCATTTTCGACCATTGCCAACCCTCCCATGTCTTTAGGTTTAATATGATCAACATGCAATTCCGCTCCATTCTCTCGACCAGCACCACAAATTACACACTTATAACCATCACGCTTTAAAATCTCATTCTTCTGAGCGCTTGTAAAATCTTCTTGACGCTTATTTTGGGCATATTTAGGATTGTATTTATAAATTCCTTTCGCTATTTTCTGTAAAAAACCTTTCTGATATAAAGACCTGATTCCTCTATCGGGATCTCTAAATATTTTCCCAGTACGCTCTAAATATGTTGAATTTACCCAATCAACAACACCTTAGTATGTATCTCAACATCAGGATGCATTTCAAAATATTCCCTAATAATATTCAGTTGAACTATACTTTTTTCTGTAGATTCGTGATTAATATCAGACACCAACTAAACTCCTTTTTTTGTCAAAATTACCTATAATAGATTTATGTTGATCCAAGCAATTAATTAAGCTTTTAGCAACTTGACAAACAACAGGAACTGCAACTGAGTTACCAAACTGTCTATACATCTGTGTCCTTGAAACAGGAATAATAAAATTTTGAGGATATCCCATAATTGCTTTACATTCATTTTCACTAAGCAATCTAATTCCAGTTTCTCCATCCTTAACAAAAGTTCCAGTTAGTCTCTGGATTTTATGATAAGTAGAGCATAAAGTCTTTACCTGAATCTGAGAGTTTCGATCAATCAACTCTGGCTTTCCATCATCTAGTTTAAATAGATATGAATTTTGTAAATGCTTAGATATTGAATAACCGCTTAGATTTTTTTCTACATACGAACCAATAAATTCTTTGCGTGGAAGCGGTAAAGGGAATTTAAAGTCAGGTATATCGGTAGAAATATCTTCAGAAATTCCTACTATAAATATTCTCTTCCTAGTTTGCGGTACACCATAATCTTTGGAATCTAACACAGTCCAAAAGACATGATATCCAACATCAGGTTTACTGAGAAAAAGATATTGCCCATTTATAGATACAGACAAAGTGTCTAATATAATACTTAAAGTTTTACCGCCATCATGAGTTACTAAACCTTCAACATTTTCTAAAATAAAAGCTTTAGGCTTTTTTTCTTTTAAAATTTTAACGACATCATAAAATAAAGTTCCTTGTGTAGGATGTTCAAAGCCTTCACGTTTACCAATTGAACTAAATGGTTGGCATGGAAATCCAGCCGTTAATATGTCAATATCTGGAATTGCGGATGGATTTATTTGAGTAATGTCCCCATTTGGGGTATTCCCAAAATTAGCTTTGTATGTTGCTTGTGCATACTTGTCCCACTCAGAAGAGAATACGCATTCTCCGCCAATACTTTCTAGAGCGATTCTAAATCCACCAATACCAGCAAATAAATCTGCAAAAACAAAACTCATTTTCGGTTTATTTCCATCCATATATACGGATATTGTTAAAGTTAATCGTATCAATTCCTAAGCTTTGAAGATAACTTGCTAACTTTAGGTCATCTGTAAGCACTAGATAGTTATTTTTCGCCACATTCACTATGCCACAATCGGTTAATCCAAATTTAGAAAATTTATCCGTTGCCGTAATAGCATGACTATCCGTGTATATCTCATCTAATTTTACAATATCTCTTGCAAATATAGAAAAGCATCGAGAACGCTCAGGTTCCCCTAACTGATTAATTAAATTACTAACTTCTGTCAATATATTTGGAGTTGTTAAGATTCGTTGAAATTTTTTAAATACATAGGCTAATAATTCATAGTCTCTAGGCTCAAAATTTTGGGTGCGTTTAAACTGAGTAATTCGAGCTTTGTTGGTTGAGCCAACTAACCACAAAAGGAGAATATTTGTATCTATTAAAATCCCTTTCCTGCAATATCGGTTAACTAAATCTGTCGTGAAATTGCTCATACCTCTCGGATTTTCATTGACTGAACTTCTCCATCATTAGCATCTACAATAAAGATTTTATAATGCCTCACAGAGCGAATTCCCATACCATCTTCACTGATACTGTAGCCCAGTGTAATTAGCCATTGAGATCGGTCATCAGATAGTTCAACCTCTTCTAATCTTAAATCTCGTATCTCTGTAGTGTTGTCTACTAATAAAGTTGATTTTATAACTCTTTGAAGGGCATGGAAGTACTTACTTGCTGCTTCAACAGCACCTTGCACACCGATTCCAATCATTGTAGTATCCATTCTCTCTTTAACCTTTATGACTTTTTGGGCAGGTACTATGTTAGCAAATCAATTGTTAACCAAAAGAAATAATGAGATAGGAATCTTGAAATTTTGCGCCAGTGGCTTGTTTGCCTGCTAGCTCGGTTGGCAAGAAAATATTACGGCGTTGATCGCCTGCTTCGATGGTGACTTCTGGTCCTACTTGGATTAGTTTGACCTGTTTTTTGTTAAATGTTGGTAAAAATAATTTAACTTGCTTAGTTACAGTATTGATTTCAATGGGCTTTGGGGCGAGATAGGCAAGGCGATCGGGAATCGTTAACTCAGTAACCTGATCGGGAATTGAACATACTGAGAGAGGTTCAAAATCTGCGTCAGTGATTGGATCTCTAGAAAATACGCCACCAACTGTTAAACCAACTTGTTGAGCGCTGCCCCATAAATATTTAGCTGTGGCGATCGCGTAAGGATCGCCAGTAGTGACAAGATAAGCCGCTACGCGACTAGGATCGTTAACTGCTTTTTGACCGCGTGTTAATACTGACGACATTTCGCCAGCTTGTTGCGAAATGTCATCGGTGCTAGAAACTTGGAGAATACTTCTTAAAATTGGCTCAACAAATGGCGAAATCGCTTGCCCGATCGCCGAACCAGTTAAGACCTGTTTAAATCGCCGCAAATACCAACCCAAAATCTCTGGCATTCCCAGCATTCTTAGTGTTTCGAGATCGCCCACTCCGTCATAAATAATCACGTCATACTTACCTTCAGCATCACGTTCGCGCAAGAAACTCAACCCCAGCGCCGAATCCATCCCAGGTAAGATGCCAAGCTCTTGACCATATACTTCTTTAAAAAATGGAGTCCGCAGGTACTGATTTTCCAGTCCTTTCATCTTGTCCCAATATCTTTCGAGTAGTGTCGTTGACTGCAAATGCACTGCGGCAAAATTGGGCGCAACTAATTGCGGATCGCTAGTCAACTCGGCACTAAGTCTCATGCTGAGACTATCTCCAGCCTGTTGACCGACGAATAAAACTTGTTTGTTTTGGGCTGCCAAGGCACGGGCAACGGCGATCGCGGTTGTCGTTTTGCCAACACCACCTTTACCGAGAAATGTGAGAATTAGGCTCATTGGGCTTCTGGACTAGCTTTTTTAGACGAGGACTGGGCGTAAAATAGGGAACAATAACTTCGGGGATTGTGATTGGTTGATGCGATCGCGGATGGATTCCCAATCGAGCGCGACGATGGCGAACCCCAAATTTACCAAAATCACTTATGACAATCGACTGGTGATTGGCTAGAGCTTGGGTGACGCAGGTTAAAGTCGCCTCAAGGCTAGCCGCAGCCATACTATAGCTTAGCCCATCAACCTCGGCGATTATGCCTCGAATTATATCTTGACGGTTGATATCTGCCATGAAGTTTGGTTGCGGGACATCACGATGGATTTAGGCTGATTCTAACTCATCCGCAAAAAACCAAGACTTGATGCTATCAGGGAATTTAACGACGTAGCCCCATTTGCCACCGTCCATAATTTTTTCTTCTTCGATAACTCCGATTTCACCGACTTTGCTGGCGATCGCCTTACCGCTACCGTCTTTGAAGCCACGAACACGAACATTTTGTCCAACTTGCATAATTTTTGCTTCTCGTACCGAACTCGATTAATCTTTTGCGTTTGCTTTAAAAAGTCTACATTAAGTAGGTATACATAATAAAACCCAAAAAGCTGTAACGCACGCTGTGCGTGCGCTACAGCTTTTTGGGCTTAATATACTTGGCGATCGCTATGTCTCAGAAGGAGACAGGCGATCGTTCAGGATTTGACCATCGCGAAACAGAATAATACGCTGACTATTTTTTGCCACATCAGCTTCGTGAGTTACCATCACCACCGTAATTCCACTAGCATTCAATTCGCCAAATAGTTCCATTACTTCCGATGTCGTGTGTGAATCAAGCGCCCCTGTTGGTTCATCTGCTAACAACATCACAGGATTATTCACGATCGCCCTCGCGATCGCTACCCGTTGCTGTTGACCACCCGACATTTGATTAGGGCGATTATTTAGTCGATGTCCCATGGCAACCCGTTCGAGAGCCGCCGCTGATCGTTCTTTTTGCTCATTAGGGCGCACATTTGCATATGCCATCGGTAACATCACATTCTCTAAAGCCGAGAGTTGTGGTAAAAGGTGATATTGCTGAAAAATAAAGCCGATTTTGAGATTGCGAACTTTAGCTAAATCTTCCTCTGCCATATCTGAAACATCTTGCTCATCTAAAAAATACTGCCCCGATGTGCTGCTGTCGAGACAGCCGATGATGTTCATGCAGGTGGATTTGCCTGAACCCGATGCTCCCATAATCGCGCAATATTCGCCTTCTTTAATCACAAAGCTCACATCTTCTAGGGCTTTGACTAGCGTATCGTCTTTACCATAATATTTACAAACATGATTAAGACGGACGATTTCTCGTCTGGATTCAGAAATTTTTGAAAGAGGGGCGATCGCGTTGGTGGTAATCATAATTTAAGTGTAGATCTGAGGTGGTTGAGATCCCCGACTTTTTCTTTAAAAGCCAAGATTATCTGTATCAGTCAAAGAAAAAGTTGGGGATCTAAAATGGCAAAGGGATCTTTAAATACTTCGTAAAGCCACGATTGGATCAAGTTGGGCAGCTTGTTTTGCGGGGAAAATCCCAAAAAATAAGCCAATACTGCCAGAAACACCAACAGCTAGACCAATCGCACCGATTGACACACCAGCTTGTAATGGTGAAACTAGGGCAATTAGTAAAATGCCACCAACACCGATCCCTGTGCCGATCGCTCCACCGAGTAATGACAAAATCACCGCTTCAATCGTGAATTGGGTAAGAATATCGTTAGGAGATGCTCCGATCGCTTTACGCAGTCCGATTTCGCTCGTGCGCTCAGTCACTGATACCAGCATGATATTCATGATACCAATACCACCAACTAGAAGTGAAATACCTGCGATCGCCGCCAGCAAAATCGTCAATGCGCCCGTAATATTGCCGACAATTTCCAGCGCATCCTGCTGCGTGCGAACTGTGAATGTATCATCAGCATTAATATCAGAAGTACGATGACGCAATCGCAACAGGTTCGAGATTTGGAATTGAGCCGCATCTACATTGTCATTGCTAGTCGCTGATACATTAATTACAGCAACCGCCACGCCATAAGGGGATGTTCTGCCTGTCAATCGACCAGCCATCGTGGTAATCGGTAAAAAGATCGTGTCATCTTGGTTTGTCCCCAAAAAAGCTCCTTTCTCCGACATGATGCCGATTACTTCATAACTTGTGCCGCGCATTCTCACAGTTTGCCCGATCGGACTCCCTTGGGGAAATAGCTCTTTCGCGATCGCTGCGCCAATAGTGATCACTCGCGCATTGCGTTTGAGATCTTCAGCATTAAAAAAACGTCCTGTGCTAACTTCAGCATTGCGGACGATCGCATAAGCGTCGGTTGTACCGATCAGCGTAGCTCGTTTGGTATTATTGCCAGCGATCGCTAATTCTGAGCCATTAATCTGTGGCGCGACACTGCGAACTGTGGGTACTTGAGTGGCGATCGCCTCAGCATCAGCTAGCACTAGACGATTTGGCGGCGCGATTACATTACGGCGAGCATTATCTGTACCTGTAATGACAAAAATCACATCAGTACCAAGGGACTGAAACTGTTGTGAGGCATACTTTTGTGCGCCCTGCCCAACCCCAACCATCAAAATTACCGAAGCATTACCAATGATAATACCAAGCATGGTTAACGTGCTACGCAGACGATTAGCAGCGAGGGTTTTCCCCGCCATGCGGAAGCTTTCCCAAGTATCCATGTTCAAATTTCCTGATTTCTGTAATGTATTAATCCTAAATCATTTACAAGGAGGTGGATAAAAGAAACCTTAAAACCGAAAAAGCTGTGGCGCACGCGCAGCGTGTGCCACAGCTTTTTCGGTTATGATTTTTATTCTTGATTCAAATCTCTATAAAATATCGATCTTATACCTATGTCACAGCCTACGATTGAATCAATCTTGCAAGAAAAGCGCGTATTTAAGCCATCCGCCGAATTTTCGCAAGCCGCCCATATCAAAAGTCTCGAAGAATATCATCAGATTTACGATCGCGCTAAAGCTGATCCTGCGGCTTTCTGGGCAGACCTTGCCAATACAGAATTACATTGGTTTGAGAAATGGCACACCGTTCTCGACTGGCAACCGCCATCGGTGAAATGGTTTGATGGCGGCAAAATTAACATTTCTTATAACTGCCTCGATCGCCACTTGACCACTTGGCGCAAAAATAAGGCGGCGTTAATTTGGGAAGGTGAAAATGGCGACTCGCGCACTCTCACTTATGCCCAATTGCATCGCGAAGTTTGTCAGTTTGCCAATGCCCTGAAGCAATTAGGAGTCAAAAAAGGCGATCGCGTTGGTATTTATATGCCGATGATTCCTGAAGCGGCGATCGCGATGCTGGCCTGTGCGCGAATCGGTGCGGTACATGGAGTCGTGTTTGGCGGATTTAGTGCTGAAGCTTTACGAGATCGCCTTGTCGATTCCGAAGCAAAGCTGGTAATCACAGCCGATGGTGGTTGGCGCAAAGATGCGATCGTGCCATTAAAAGAACAAGTCGATAAGGCGCTAGAACATGGAGCCGTTCCATCGGTTACCGATGTGTTAGTGGTGAAAAGAACAGGACAGAGCATCCACATGACCGCAGGTCGCGATCATTGGTGGGATGACTTGCAGCAAGGCGTTTCTGCAAAATGTGAAGCGGAACCGATGGATAGCGAAGATATGCTCTTCGTTCTCTATACTTCTGGCAGCACTGGCAAACCGAAAGGAGTCGTACATACTACTGCTGGTTATAACCTCTATAGCCATATCACGACCAAATGGATTTTTGACATCAAAGATACTGATGTCTATTGGTGTACGGCTGATGTGGGCTGGATTACAGGACATAGTTATATTGTCTATGGTCCACTATCCAATGGTGCAACTACATTGATGTATGAAGGAGCGCCACGCCCTTCTAATCTCGGCTGTTTTTGGGATGTAATTGAGAAGTATCAAGTCACTGTTTTCTATACTGCGCCCACAGCAATTCGTTCTTTTATCAAAATGGGAGAACATCACCCAAATAATCGCGATTTAACTTCGCTACGTTTGTTGGGAACCGTCGGCGAACCAATTAATCCTGAAGCTTGGATGTGGTATCAACGGGTAATCGGTAGCGATCGCTGTCCGATTGTCGATACATGGTGGCAAACAGAGACAGGTGGAATCATGATCACATCTCTTCCTGGTGCTGTGCCTACCAAACCAGGTTCAGCAACACTTCCATTTCCAGGTATTATTCCTGATATCGTCGATCTTGATGGCAATCCTGCCCATGAGAATGAAGGTGGTTATCTAATCGTGCGTCATCCTTGGCCAGGAATGATGCGAACGGTTTACGGCGATCCTGAAAGATTCCGTAAGAGCTATTGGGAACATATT
>JAJAZG010000155.1 GCA_026785865.1 Pseudanabaena sp. CAN_BIN31 | reverse complement strand
GGGCCCGCCGCCCCCCCCACCTCTAATTCTTGGGTTTTGATTTCTATTTTCTACTGGGAAACGAGTATGTCGGTTTTTTCTTGTTAATACGCCCCGTTACCTTTGGGGAAAATCACAACCAAAATAGTTTTAAAAATTAAATGTAGATCGAGGCAAAAGGTCATGCGCTTAACATAGCTGGCATCTATTTGCACGCGCCTTGAATAAGGAATGTCATTACGACCTGAGACTTGCCACAGTCCAGCAATACCTGGGCGAACGCTTAGCACTCGATCAATCGCTGCACCATATTTAGTTAATTCAGCTTGAACTAACGGGCGCGGTCCCACCACACTCATATCCCCCATCAGCACATTCCAAAATTGAGGCAACTCATCTAAACTCGTTGTTCTCAAGAACTTGCCAATTTTAGTAATCCGAGGATCATTCTTAAGCTTAAAAGATGCTTCGTATTCAGCCCGACTAACTGGACAAGCATTTAAATAATCTTCAAGCGCTTGATCTGCGCCGTTAATCATGGTTCTGAATTTAATGCAATTAAAGCTAGAGCCATTTAAGCCGACTCTCGGATGAATATATAGAAATGAGCTACGAGAACTGATCAAAATTAACAACGTAATTGCTAAATAAACTGGTGAAAATAAAGCTAAAACAGCCGATGCAAACACGATATCAAAAAACCTTTTCCCCCAAGTTGCGTAAAGATCTGTTCGATCTATGACCGCAGTCTTTTTACGGAGGCTAACTTGACTATTTGCTTTGCTTCTAGTAATCATCAAATCTCTACACCACACCACATAGTTGAACTAATCATACAATGCCTGTCTACTTTTATTGGGGTGACGACGACTATCAGATTTCTCAAGCAGCTAAAAAGCTGATCAGCACCCATGTCGATCCGATGTGGCGTGATTTTAATTATGCAAAAATCAATGCTACTGGGGATCTTGAAGTAATGAACGGATTAAACCAAGCTGTAACTTCACCCTTTGGAATGGGTAGTCGCTTAACTTGGCTAGCTGATACCGCGATCGCCCAACGCTGTGCAGAATCGCTACTTGCTGAGCTAGAAAGAACTTTTAAGAACTTACCTGTGGACTCCTACATCTTGTTTACCTCATCAAATAAGCCTGATGGGAGAGCTAAATCTACGAAGTTATTGCAAAAGTATGCCCAAGTTTTAGAGTTTTCTCTAATTCCTCCTTGGAAAACTGATGCGATCGCCCAACTAGTCAAGCAAGCCGCCACAGAAATCGACTTAAAATTGTCTGCTGACGGGGTTGATTTGCTGGTTGATACGATTGGCAATGATACACGACGATTGACGATGGAGTTGCAAAAATTGCAACTATCGCATTATGGAAAAACAAAGCCACTTACTGCTAAAGAAATCGCGCCACTGGTGCAAGCTTCGGCTCACAACAGTTTGCAATTGGCGGGGGCAATTCGCGCCGCCAATACCAGTCAAGCGCTTTCATTAATCGCGGAATTATTACGAAATAATGAAGTGGGTTTACGAATTTGTGCAACTTTGGTGGGGCAGTTTCGCACATGGCTATGGATTAAGCTAATGCAGGAGTCGGGCGAGCGCGATGATAAGGCGATCGCCGATGCTGCGGAAATTGGTAATCCTAAGCGAGTGTATTTTCTTAAACAAGAAGTGCAGGGGCTAAATAGTCAAAAACTTATGCGATCGCTGAGTATTTTGTTGCGCCTCGAAGCCGATCTCAAGCATGGTAAAGACGAAACTGCGACCCTACAAACCGCTATTATCGAGTTATGTCAAGCAATGACCAAATAAGTAAATAAAAATGTCCGATCATTCCGCCACAGTTACCGTTGCTCTCGATAATGAGTCCCAGCCAAATCGCAGTTATGACATTGCGATCGCACGCCATAGCCTCAAAAATTTAGGCGAAAAATTATTAGAAATTGGCTTAGGCAAAAAAAGTAAGAAAGTCTTAATCGTTTCTAATCCAGTCATTTATAAGCATTATGGCGAAACTGTTGCCACATCTCTGAGCAATGCGGGTTTTGATGTCGCTCACCTAATTTTGCCAGCAGGCGAAAGATTTAAAACTGCGAACTCACTGCAAAAAATTTATGACGCAGCGCTCGCACATCGTTTAGAACGATCATCGGCAATCATAGCGCTCGGCGGCGGTGTAATTGGCGATATGTCGGGCTACGCGGCGGCGACTTGGTTGCGCGGGATCGATCTCATTCAAGTACCGACTACCCTTTTAGCGATGGTGGACTCAGCGATCGGTGGCAAGACGGGGATCAACCACCCACAAGGAAAAAACTTGATCGGCGCATTCTATCAACCGCGTTTAGTTTGGATCGATCCTGAAGTGCTAAAGACTTTGCCAGCGCGTGAGTTTCGCTCCGCCATGGCGGAAGTGATCAAGTACGGCATAATTTGGGATCGCGAATTATTTGATTTATTAGCTCAATGCGATCGCCTCGATCAGTTGCGATATGTTTCATCGGAATTATTGCAAACTATCCTATATCGCTGCGCCAAAGCTAAGGCTGAGGTTGTTTCCAAAGATGAAAAAGAAGGAAATCTTCGCGCTATTCTCAATTATGGACATACGGTCGGTCATGCGATCGAGTTAGTTACCAACTATCGCCTTTACAATCATGGTGAAGCCGTTGGCTTGGGTATGGTAATTGCAGGGGCGATCGCTGTTGACCTAGGGCTATGGTCTGCCACGGATCAAGCGCAACAGGTCGCCTTGATTACAAAAGCTCGATTACCGCAAACTTTGCCTAATGATCTGGATTTAGAGGCAATTATCGACGCTCTATCTACAGATAAAAAAGTTGAAGCTGGTCAAGTTCGTTTCATTTTGCCCACGGCGATCGGATCGGTAACTCTCAGCGATCGGGTAACCTCAGACATAGTTAATCAAAATTTACGAAAAATACGTGCTTAAGGCTTGACACTTGAAGTGGTAGTTCGTACTATATTTAAACGCTTATGTCAAGTAAAAAATCTGCTAAGCTTAGATACATCAATTAACTGACGTATCTAGAGCATTAAGCAAATACACATATTTGTAAACCACTAGTAATTTAAACCAATACCCAAGAGTCTAGACAACAGAGATTTCATGACTAAAAAGCCAATTAAAGACCTTCCCCAAATCAACGAACGCATCAGATATCCAAAAATTCGAGTCATTGATATGGAGGGGGAGCAACTCGGCATCCTAACCCCCAAAGAAGCCTTGAAAATGGCTGAAGAAAAAGATCTAGATCTCGTATTAGTCAGTGATAAAGCCGATCCACCTGTTTGTCGGATCATGGATCATGGCAAATTCAAGTTTGAGCAAGAAAAGAAAGCCAGAGAAGCTCGCAAAAAACAACATACTTCTGATGTCAAAGAAGTAAAGATGCGCTACAAGATTGAGGAACATGACTACCAAGTGCGAATCAACCATGCTGAACGCTTCTTGAAAGAAGGCGATAAAGTCAAGGCAACGGTAATGTTTCGCGGTCGTGAAATTCAACACGTCGATCTTGCCGAAGTTTTACTTAATCGTATGGCTAAAGATCTTGAACCTGTTGCCGAAATCCAGCAATATCCTAAACGTGAAGGTCGAAATATCACTATGTTGATTGCCCCTAAAAAATAAAACCCAGTAAAAAGCCTCGCTATGCGAGGCTTTTTATTGGGTTTCATAGCTACCCCAAATGTGTTAAGACACAAAATCCGAAAATGAAAGGCGGCGCTCCGCGCCGCCTTTCATTTTCTTGAGTTTTGTCTTAATAAGCTGATCGGCATTTAAAATGCATATCAAAAACCACAAGATGATTGTGCCGCGCGAAGCGCGGCATAATCATCTTGCAACTTAAAGGCACATCAGCTTACAAGTAGCGACAGATATATTTGGTTAAGCTTCAAATGCTTGTGCATCTGTCCGAACTCAAGGAAGCTTAGGGCAATTTTTGAACGGAGTTTCTCGCCATCACTACTAAATTGTGACTTCGGGAATATCTTCGATATTGCTGCATAAAACGCTAGACAACAAATCGCCCCGATCGCATCGATCGCGAAATTCACAATATTTACAATCACGACTTTCAGGGGGTAACTTGGGATATTCCTGAGCTTGGGCGATCGCCGTCAAAATTTGGAATAGATTTTTTTCAGTGCGATCGTGAGCTATCTGCGAATACTCAATAATTACCGATTCGGCAGTGTTGGCAAACCAATAGGTCATCGATAATTGCTCAGGTTTATATTCAGTAGTTTTGGCTAATAAATATAGATAAAGGCGAGTTTGCCAATTGTTTTTTAACTTATCAGATGCGATCGCCACTTGATGAGTTTTCCAATCAAGGATTTGCGCTTGGCGATCGCCCAAAATCAAAAAGTCATAGATCGCAGTTAAGACAAAATGCCCTTGAGCGTGATTACCATTCTGGCTATGATGCCGATCACCCTCTATATCTATTTCTAGCGTGCGCCGATGCTCACAGAGGCGATCGCCATCGATCATCACTGGGGGGTGATTTTCAAAAGCGGCTAGCCATAACTGCAATTTCTCATCACTACCTGCTAGTGCCGACACATCCAGCCCAAGCTCTTTTTGTTGCATTAGCAAGTGAAAATTTGCTCCTAATAGCAAATTTTTTTTGCCGTCCAAATCAGCTTCAGGTAAACTCAGTTCCTCTAAAAAACTATATTGATACTTACGCCGACAAGTTTCCCAAATATTGAGATGCCCTTGCGAAATTGAAGTAATTGTGGAAATAGTCGAAATAGCTGTCATTTCAGATTTACGTTCTTGTAGTACCATATCGTCAAACGATCGCCGCTCCCCATGAATACGCCCAGATGAATGCACCCGTGAATGCGCCAGCCATTCCCAAACCTAATTCTTCAATGCGACGATTTTTAAAAATCGTCAACCTGCGTCCAGACGAAGCTGAACGCACACTTTTGATGTTTTTATTTTACGGTGCAACATCGATCGGCGCAGTATGGCTTGAGTATTCTAGCTCCACCTTATTTCTCGAAGCCTACACAGCCGAAAAACTGACTTGGGTATATATTGCCACCGCCTTCGTAGTGACTACTTTTGGGGTGTTTTATTCATGGTTGCAAAAACTATTTCCTTTGCGCTGGGTCATGTTGGGGATCTCCTGTCTACTTGCCTTACCACTACCCTTTGTATGGATGGGACTAGCGCATAAAGGCACATTTCTCTATGTGGCAGCCGTATTTGTGGCGCGTCTATGGGTTGAGGGCATTTATGTACTCAGTAATATTAATAATGATATTGCCGCCAACCAGTTATTTAATATTCGTGAAATTAAACGTGCATTTCCCCTAATTAGTACAGGGATCATTGTTGCCGAAATTGTGGGTGGTTTTTCCTATCCATTTTTGGTGGCTTGGGGTGGTGGAGCCGCGAATATGACGATCGCCACTTTTGTAATGTTATTTATCGGTTCGTGTGTACTTTTTTATCTAACTACTCGCTATCGACAAGCATTTCCCAACTCTGTCTATAACAGTGAAGAGGATGCAGAGATATCTGCTCGTGCTTTAAAGGGCAAAATCCGTAAATATGTCTGGCTTTTATTTGGTTTCTTTATTGCGGCTCAAGTTTTGTTTTTTATGATCGAGTTTCAGTATCAAAGTCAACTCGAAATTCATCTAAAAACTGAAGAAGCGATCGGTAACTTTTTGGGGATATTTGGCGGAATTATGGGGGTTTTTAAGCTTGCTTTGCAGCTTTTTGGCTCTAGTCGAATTATTGAGCGAATAGGTGTTTTTTTCGCAGTAATGATACCACCCATAGGCATCATCATCACAGGCACTCTAGCGGGGTTTGCTCCGTTTGGTGTATTGATTGGTTTTGTAGTTCTGAAATTCTTTGATGAACTATTTCGGTTTACGATTGTGGCAGCAACTGCCCCCACACTCTTTCAAGCAGTACCAGATTTGTTACGCAGTCAGATTCAATCTTTTGTGAGAGGCATCGCCGATCCTTTGGCAACTGGTGGCGCAGGGGTTTTGATTTGGGTTGTTAGTGAAATTTTCAAAAAAAGCGGTATTAATTCAGCTATTTTCTCCCATTGGTTTGCGGGAGTTATTGTGGTTGTGGCAATTATCTGGGTAATAATTATTTGGCTGCTGCGACGGGGATATCTAGAGCTTTTAATCCAGAGTGTAGAACGTGGGCAACTGAGTCTATTAACAGTAGATCCTCGCGAAATGCGGCGAGCAGTATCTGAGTCGATGACAAGAGCAGAAACTCAGATTGAGCAAGCAGTCTGTATTGACCTATTGACCCAGATTGCACCTCAGGCTGTGGGTGAGGCACTTGCACCATTGCTATCACAGATGACTCCAGACTTACAGGCGCAGAGCATCGAAGCCATGCTGGAAAATCCTGAGTCAAAGTATTTGCCATACATTGATGAAGTAATGCAATCACCGAATGCCTCGCCGCAGGTACAAGCTTTATGTTTGCGTTATGTGCTGCTTGCTGACGAAAAAAATCGCGACATTGATAGTTTACGCAAATATCTTGGACCAGAGCAAAATCCGATTATTCGCGGTACTGCAGTTGCTTTAATGATGCGACTGGGGGCTTCTTCACAGGTAGCTGAGGCGACGAATACTTTACGGCATATGATTACAAGTCCATCACAACCCGAACGAGTACTGGGCTGTAGGGCGCTGGCGGAAGCTGCTTTTATGCAGTCTTTACGTTTCTATGTGCCGCAATTATTGCAAGATCCTTCGATTGAGGTGCGTTGTGCATTACTCAGGGCGATCGCCGCTACCCGTGCTAGTGAATATTTCCCATCAATTATTCGTGGTTTGCATTACAAAGCTACGCGCAAAGCCGCCCATCAAGCCTTAATAAATCTTGGTGATGACGCGATCCCCTCCTTACTCGAACTATCTTTTAACGATCATAGTCCTGATAATGTTCGCATCCAAGCGTGGGATATTCTAGGAGAAATTGGATCGGAAACTTCAATTTCTGTACTTGCCAACAACTTGCCTAAGTCTTGGGGTAAACATCGGCGACAAATTCTGCGTACCCTGATTCGGATTCCTCAAGAACAAGGTATTGAAGCGATTCTGGAACTGATGGGGCGGAGTGGTATTGAAAAAATGGTCATTCAAGAGCTTGGGGTGATGACTGAAGCTTGGGCAGGAGTTGTGGATTT
>JAJAZG010000154.1 GCA_026785865.1 Pseudanabaena sp. CAN_BIN31 | reverse complement strand
TGTTTGTGCTGACGAATACGCGATCGCTTACGCCCGAAGACGCGACAAAAGTAACTCGCGAAGTTTGTCGCAATCTCAAACCTGCGCTCGAAGCGGAAGGTATCCAAGACTTTATGATCGTCAGTCGATCCGACTCGACGCTGCGGGGACATTATCCGATCGAAACTGATGCGATCGCGGAAGAGTTAGGTAATTTTGACGCGCATTTTCTGGTACCAGCATTTTTTGAAGGTGGACGCTTTACCAAATCAAGCGTGCATTACTTAGTTGTTAACGGTGTACCCACCCCAGTTCATGAAACCGAATTTGCTAAGGATTCGGTTTTTGGCTATACCCATAGTTATTTGCCTGATTATGTCGAAGAAAAAACTAAGGGCAAAATTCCTGCGGCACAGGTGCAGCGCTTTTTGTTAGGAGATATTCGTGCGGGTGTGCGTCAACGCTTAGCCCGATTGCATGACAATCAATGTGGTGTCGTCGATGCCGAAAACCAAGCCGATCTCAATCAATTTGCCTCAGATATTTTGGCAGTGTCGGCGATTGGCAAAAGATTTTTATTCCGTAGCGCGGCTAGTTTGCTGACAGCCCTCGCCAAGTTGCCACCACAGCCGATCGCGGCGGAAGATATGTCGAAATATATGCGATCGCCCAAAGCAGGTGTGGCGATCGTTGGCTCCCATGTCAAAAAAACTACCGAGCAGTTAGAAAATTTGCTCAAAGCCCCTAATACTTTCCCTGTGGAGATCGATGTCTCGCGCTTATTGAGCGATGTTGAATCTCAATCAGAAATTCTTAAACAAGAAGCCCTAACTCAAGTTCAGCAAGCCCACGAATCAGGTAAAACTGCCGTGGTGTTTACCAGTCGCAAAGAATTAGAATTTGCTGATATTTCTACCCGTCTTGCTTTTGGTCAATCTGTTTCAGCGCTATTAATGGCGATCGTGCAGGAGTTACCTGCCGATATTGGCTTTTTAATCAGCAAAGGTGGCATTACTTCTAATGATGTTTTAAGCACAGGTTTAAACCTGCCCACGGCAAGACTTTTAGGACAAATTTTCGCTGGTTGTTCCGTTGTGCGTACCCCCGAAGATCATCCCCGTTTTCCTGATTTACCCGTTGTCTTATTTCCTGGTAATGTCGGTGATGCGAATGCGTTGGCAACCGTTTATACCAGACTGGCGATCGGCATCGACTAAACTTTTTGCAAACCTGTCCCTTCCAAATTGACGTTATTCAAACTTGCCCCATCTAACAATGCATCCGTAAAATCGCTTTTTAGTAGATTTGTATTATCTAGATTTGCCTCAGTTAGATCCGCATTTTTGAGACTGGCATAACTGAGATTACAACCAAAGCAATTTGCCCCCGTTAAGTCTGCACCTTGGAGATCAGCAAATTCAAAATGAGCATTGCTCAAGTTTGCGCCGCGTAAATTTGCATTTTGAAGAATTGTTCCTCTCAGAACTGCCCCACTCAAGTCGGCTCCCCCCAGATTTGCGCCCCTTAAATTAGCGTTGCTCAAATCAGCTTTAGTCAGATTGGTGAAACTAAGAGTCGATTGCTCCAAATTTGCTCCCCGCAAGTCGGACTCGCTCAAATCGGTGAGGTCAAGATCGGCATTTCGCAAATCTGAGCTAGTCAGGTTAATTCCTGATAGCTTGCAGCAAGATAATTTCAGTCCAGAAAAATTTTCGTAATCAAAATCTTTGCGCCCCAACTCATACATTTTTTTGAGCGCCATTCCCATTGAGAGTGCATTAGTTGCATGAGAGTGGGTTTTAGGATTTTGGGTGGACATCATGGCGATCGCTCACTAGCTTGAACATATAGCTGTTTAAAACTAATGCTCTGAATATAAGGCGATCGCTCTATATTGCACTTCACCCTATAGAATCAACAACAATAGTTGTCAAACAAGAGCTTACTCATGTAAATTTTAGGTTGGCATTTCTCTCGGAATAAAGCTTCCAGATCATTTCTGGTTAGGCTAAAATGACAATGATAGGTATCGTCGAAAGATGTATATTATCAATTTTTATCGGCACTGGAGAACATGATGTCTAAAGAACAAAAGAGTAACAAAGAGACTAAAAAGCCGAAGAAAGATGCTTCTGAAAAGAAGGAGAAGAAGGAACCTAAAAAATACAATTAACTTGAAATTGGCTTTATCAATAAATTGTATTTTCTTGTATAGCAATCCTAAATGAATCGTGAAAGTTAAAACCCATAGCAAGGGGCTTAAGCCCCTTGTTTGTCTACAAATAATTTAGGATTGCTATATCAAAAGGTAAATTCTGTTACTACTGCTAGCATTTACCGTCTGTTGTTGACATAAATTATTAAAATAGTCCCATGCCAACCGAATCTCTACGCCAACGCGATGACAAAGATTTTGCTGAATATGAGCCTCAAATCTTACAAAGAGCAGAAATAGCTCTACGATGTGCGCCCTTTAAGGTGAAGTTGTTTGCGGATATGGCAACACAGGGCGTAAATTTGAGGGCGATCGCTGGTAATGATGGCATCAAAAATCAATACTTGACCAGTTTAACGAGTTTAATCATCACTGAAAATTCTTTGCTATGGCTAATCCAAGTTGGTACTTTGCGCCGAGAGGTTGATGGGCAGGGTATTACGGATAGTTTTCGGCTGACTCCGATGGGACATTTACTACTGGATAAATGGCGATCGCAATCAACATTTCCGATCGCTAATTTAGGCGATCGCTTACAAAACTTTTGGGCGCAGATTCAGATATCAAGATTCCTCTAAAGTTTAAAGGTTGCACTTTATCGCACTTTTATCTAATGTTTAATTTGTATGAATTTGTAAACTCACACAAGAAAAGAGACGTAATATTACGTCTCTTTTCTTATTTAATAAGAATGGAACTAAAAATGGAAGAATTGGTCTGATAATTGAAAGTGCTTGAAGACTTCTATGACGTAGTGCAATTGTACGTCTGTGTAGTCATTAGTTAAATCACGATAGGAGCAAATCGCAATGAATATTTTTCGTAAAAATTTTCGCAGTCAACTGAGCAGTAGTTTTCAGAAAACTTCTCTATCTCTTCTTGCCATCACTCTTGCCACCACGCCTTTTCTCTCTACTTTAGAAGCGATCGCCGCCCCATCCGCCCCACAAATTATTGCCCAAGTCCCTCAAAACTGGCAAACGGGAGTACAGCTATTACGCCTACTTGATAATTCTGGCAATCTTTCAAGCATTGGTATTTTACTAGACATTGCCAATAAGCCTTCAACAACCTACGCAAATGCGGTCTATCAGCTTTATGTGAGGCGTTCTGGAGAATGGCGCGAAGTGTATACCAATTCAGGCGCAAGACTTCTTTCCAAAAATGCTGGGCGACAATTTGCGCCAGTGGAAGTGATTTCTTTGAATTTACTGAGCGAAAGAATCTCTCTTGACGATATTTATAATGGCGATCTCAAGGCGATTACTAGTGTTCGCTATGATCTGCCTAATGGAGTGAAAGATGCAAAATTTGAGATTGAAGAAGTAAGATCTTTCTCTTCAATTATGACAGCTAGTGCATCTGAGGTGACTGCTGGGCGTATTGCTAATGTATACACAAATACTTCTAGCAATTCTTCTAATAACACCTCCAACAATTCCTTCAACAACTCTTCCAATAACTCAGAGCTTACTGACCGCGATTTGGGGATCTCGTCTAATTCTCAATCAACGAATTCTCAATCTAATCAGAATGTGGTCATCCAAACCACAAATGTGCAGACTTCTACGAAGCCGATGAAACCGATCTTTGTTTCTAAAAAAGATGATGACAACGAAGATGATGACTATGATGGCGACGATCGCAAAGGCAGAGATCGCGATCGCAAAGATAGGAAGAATCCCGACGGTGTTGAACTGTCCAAGAAGAATCCCCATCGAGGACATTTTAGCCTTGCAGTTTTGCAGTCCCAACCGCGTTTGTCTCAGGTAGTTGCGCGTCTTTCGCTCAAATCGAAGCGCTCAAAAGGATTTCTCGAAGAGCGCTTTATCGGTGATTATCGCTTTGCAATTAATCAGCGTGCTACTTTTATTCGTGGGCTAAATGCAGGCGATCGCTTAATTGTCCGTTTGTTTGATTTGAATAATCGTCCTCTAGGCTATAGCGAAGTGCAATTGCTTAAAGACTTCTCAACCATTAGCCTGATTTTACCTAGCGATCCAGCACTCTACGGCACATTGAGAACTGTCTCAGGCATTGATTCTCAACGGATTGGTCGAATTGATAATAACGTCAAGGTCTATGATTACTTCACCCAAATCCAGACCACAACTGTGTTTACTGAAACAGTGGCTCGATTCTTGACCTCGTCACAAGGTATTCCCCTTGGCTTGTTCAACGTTGCAGGGCTACCTCAAGCAACTAATCAGTTCACCTATACCAATGCTTTTGTAAGGGGTGAACAAACTCTGATTAATCGCACGATTAGTCTGTTTACAAGGGATATGCCACCTGTAATGCAGGTTCTACCAGGTCGGCTATCATCTTTAGTTGCTATTGATAACTCGCAGTCTACATTCGATGTCGTCCGCAAGATTATCGATTACAAAGATTTGCGTCCAAGCGGTCTATCTACTTTTTTCTAATTAAGTAGATAAATAGGCATGACAAAACCCAAAAAGCTGTGGGGGGGGGGGCCGGGCGGGGGCCCCGGGTGGTGGTGTTTTTTGAATAAATA
>JAJAZG010000153.1 GCA_026785865.1 Pseudanabaena sp. CAN_BIN31 | reverse complement strand
CTCAAGCAAGGCAATCAGGCTCTGAGAGAGCATGGTCATCTATCTCTAGATTCTATGACAACTGCAAAAAGAAAGTACCAGGTAAGACTTGTGCTGAGCGAAGCCGAAGTAAAGGATTCCCCAAATTTAAGAAGCGTGGCAATTCAGTTGAATACAAACAAGCTGGATGGAAACTATCTGAAGATCGGAAATACTTAACTTTAACTGATGGCTTTAAAATTGGTAGATTGAAGTTAGTTGGCAGTCGCGATCTAAATTCTTACCAAATTGAGCAGATTAAACGAGTCAGGCTAGTTCGCCGTGCAGACGGTTACTATGCTCAATTCTGCATAGATGTTGAGCGTAGAGAGTTGTTAGAGCCTACTCACAGAACACTCGGCTTAGATGTTGGATTAAACCATTTCTATACCGATTCGCGAGGTGAAGTAGTTGAGAATCCTAGATACCTTAGAAAGTCTGAGCGTAAACTCAAAAAGCTACAGCGCAAAGTTTCTAAGCGGAAGAATGGTTCAGCTAATCGCCGCAAAGCAATTAAGCGATTAGCGAGAAAGCATTTGCAAGTCAGTAGGCAGCATAAAGATTTTGCAGTGAAAACTGCAAGATGCGTAGTTCGGTCAAACGACCTGATTGCCTACGAAGACTTGCAAGTGCGGAATATGGTTAAGAATCATAAATTAGCCAAGTCAATCAGTGATGCAAGCTGGTCAATGTTTCGCGATTGGGTTGAGTATTTTGGCAAGGTATATGGAAAGGTGACAGTTGCTGTCCCACCTCACTATACGAGCCAAAATTGTTCAAGTTGCGGAACATTGGTTAAGAAAACTCTAAGTACCCGTACCCATGTTTGTAAATGTGGCTGTGTACTCGATCGTGATCATAATGCTGCACTGAATATCTTAGCTCTTGGTTTAAGTAGGGTAGGGCATACCCAAACTCAATACGCCTGTGGAGAGTTCGACCTCTGCCAAGTAGATGTAAGTCTACTTGGTAAGTTGTCTCGCTGAATCAGGAATCTCAGTGGCTTCAGCACTGAGAGTGTCAATTAAAGGAAGCTGGCGATTTGGGGCAAGAGCAACCCCTTGGCTACTAAAAAAAGCGGATCATCTTTTACTTGATTCAGAGCAACCTGAGTCTGATACGGAGATCCTTGATGCCAAAACGTTAACTCAAATAAGCTTAGAAAACAAAAAAATTTGGAAGATTGAAGTTAATTCAGAAAGTTTAGAACTTCAGTTATTTTTTGAAGAAGATTATAAGTTGATTCTTCAGCCAGATTTGAATGATCTTGACTTAACCTATTGGGAACTATTCATGCCCGATGAAAAAATTTTAGAAATTGGACCAGGCTACTTTTGGTCATGCAAATCTATCTACGACAGATCTTGATACAGCGCCTTGCGCTACCATAAAACCCAGATAATTTTTTGAAAGTGCCGCTTCGCGGCACTTTCAAAAAATTATCTATATCACTCAAGCCATCAATAGGCTGCGGCAAAACCTTGTTTTGAGGTTTTGCCGCAGCCTTATTTTTGAATTTCAAGAAAAGCCTTAGCCGTAAGATGTTCAAAAAGATCTAGACTATTTACCTGAACAGACGCTAGATTATAGATAATGTTAAAGTTGATAGAGTCAGCGTCAATCGCCGCTTGCTTTAATATATAGATCGAGTTTTATAGGGTTAGAAAATGTTGCAAGAGATTCAATTACCTGTGGTTGTCGATACGAAAAAGTGGGCGATCCAAGATAGCGAAACGCTTTATCGTATCGATGGTTGGGGAGAACCTTATTTCAGTATTAATGAAGCAGGGAATGTCACTGTTTCACCTAAAGGCGATCGCGGCGGTTGTATTGATTTGTTTGCATTGGTCAACGACCTCAAACAAAGGGGCTTGCGATTGCCGATGTTGGTGAGATTTTCGGATATTCTTGCCGATCGCATTGAGCGACTAAATGCGACTTTTGCGAAAGCGATCGCCCGTTATAACTACAACGGTGTTTATCGGGGTGTCTTTCCTGTCAAAGTCAATCAACAGCGCCAATTGGTTGAAGAAATCGCTAAATTTGGCAAGCCTTTTCAATTTGGACTTGAAGCAGGTTCTAAACCTGAATTATTAATTGCACTGGCGACATTACGCACTCCTGGCTCGTTGTTGATTTGCAATGGCTACAAAGATGCTGAGTATATCGAGACAGCTCTGCTAGCGCGTAAACTTGGGCAAAATACGATCATCGTGATCGAACAACTTGAAGAAGTTGAGATGATTATTCGGGCGGCAACTAAGCTGGGCATCGCGCCTGTAGTCGGCGTGCGTGCCAAGCTCAGCGCCAAAGGAGTTGGCCATTGGGAAGACTCGACAGGCGATCGCGCCAAATTTGGCTTGAGTATGTGGGAAATTTTGGAAACTGTTGAACAATTGGAATCCGCAAATATGCTGAATTCCCTCAAACTTCTACATTTTCACATCGGTTCCCAAATTAGCAACATCAGCACCATTAAAGATGCCCTACGCGAAGCAGGACAAGTATATGTGCAATTGGCGACTCTAGGCGCACCGATGGGGCATCTCGATGTTGGCGGTGGTTTGGGAGTTGATTACGATGGTTCTAAAACCAATTTCTATGCTTCCAAAAACTATAGTATGCAGAACTATGCATATGACATCGTGGCGGCGATTAAGGATGCTTGCGCCGATAAAGTTCCTGTACCAACCCTGACTAGCGAAAGTGGTAGGGCGATCGCCTCACATCAATCGGTTTTAGTTTTTGATGTGATGGGCATCAGTGGCACTCCACATCAAGCGATCTCCGCTTTAAAGGAAGATGAACATTTAATTGTGCAGAATCTCTTTGAAGCGTTGGAAAATATCAATGAGAGTAACTATCAAGAAATCTATCATGATGCAGTTCAGTTCAACCAAGAAGCAATTAGCTTGTTTTCTTTTGGCTACCTCTCCCTCAAACAACGCGCCAGAGTTGAGCGCCTGTTTTGGGAATGTTGCGATCGCATTCTCAAAGTCACCCGCAAACTGAACTACGTTCCTGATGATCTTGAAGATCTTGAACGAGCTATGGCGCTGACTTATTATTGCAATTTTTCAGTATTTCAGTCTGCACCCGATAGTTGGGCGATCGATCAACTGTTCCCCATCATGCCGATCCATCGCCTTAATGAAGAACCCACTTGTCGCGGCACGATCGCCGATCTCACCTGCGATAGTGATGGCAAAATTGATCGCTTCATCGATTTGCGCGATGTTAAATCTACCCTAGAGTTACATCCCTTCATCGCCGAGGAGCCTTATTATCTCGCACTATTTCTTGGTGGAGCCTATCAAGAAATTCTTGGCGATTTGCACAATCTCTTTGGTGACACCGATGCCGTACATATTCATACAACGCCTACGGGGTATAAAGTTGAGCATGTGATTAAAGGTGATTCGATGACTGAAGTTTTAGCATATGTGCAGTACAACCGCGATGCCATGCTCGAAAATATTCGTCAAGAGACAGAACGCTCTCTTCAAGAAAAGCAAATCACCCTCGATGAAGCAAGGTTGTTTTTACAAAAGTACGAACATTGCTTGAATGGTTACACTTATCTGAGTTAAGCGCTATTACAGAACCCAGAAAGCTTTTTTAAAGTGCCGCGAAGCGGCACGTTGAAAAAGCGCTCTGTACCCCGCAATAGGCTGTAAGTAGCTAAGCAAAAAACATTAAAATCCAAAAAGCATTTGG
>JAJAZG010000152.1 GCA_026785865.1 Pseudanabaena sp. CAN_BIN31 | reverse complement strand
TGATACTCCTGAAAATCATATTATCGAAGGAGAAGCACCATCGGCGGCAAGAGTTGTCTACAACTACTATGGTGGTAAGTTAAAGTTCCCCCAGATTTCGCAAGCAATGATGCAAGCGGTGGACAAATGTGATTCTGCTCAATTTGATCTTGATGACATTCTCCATCCTCAAGGCTGGGTATTATTGAGCTTTTTGATGGATTCTCGGACAGGCTTAGGAAGATTTCGTGAGTTTACGATCTCCAACTATGCATTGATGATGGAATTGGTAGAGGCTTGTCGGAGTATGACTATTGAAGAAATCATGGAACTTCCAAACGTTAAAGAGCGTGTAGATCTTTATTTTATGCAGCAGGAAATTTCTAAAAGACAGATTCAAAACTGTGCAGAAGTCCACGACAAGCTAGTTATAGTTAACTTACAGAATGAAGAAACAATCTATGCTGCCAATCGGTTCATGGTGTATGCACTCTATCCTGAGTGCAATATCTCCATGCATATTATGTGGGGAAGGCAAAAACAGAATTCTGTTTTTGCACTTGGGAAGTCAGTTCTTAATCGTAATTGTTCTATTAATATTGGTGAATTGATGTTGAGGTATGAAGGAGGTGGACATGCTAATGCGGGTACTTGTCAAATTGATAACGATCGCGCTGAAGAGATTAAACAAGAGCTGATTGATATTATTACGCGAAATAATGTGGTGCAGCCAGCAATGTTTCTCGAATAATTTTTACAGCAAACGGCTGTCGCCACTCAAAACCCAAAAAGTAGATGCAGCGCTCCGCGCCGCATCTACTTTTTGGGTGGCGACACCTATAAAAGCCCTACAAAGCAAGGCTTTTACAAATTAATGATTTAAAAAATGTTGTAATTTAGAGCGCAATGCCGTGAGCGCCTTGGCACGGTGACTAATTTTAGCTTTGACCTCTGGCAAAATTTCCCCAAAGGTTTGCTGAAGCTCTGGTACTAAGAAAATCGGATCATATCCAAATCCACCCGTACCGCGTGGAGCGTCAGCGATCGCCCCTTTACAAATGCCAATAGCATCAGCAACGATCGCGCCATCAGGTGAGGCGATCGCGATCGCACAGACAAACTGAGCTTCCCGATTAGGCTGATTGCCGAGTTCCGATAAAACCCGATGAATGCGATCGCTATCTGTGTCAGCATATCTTGCCGATAGTACGCCTGGAGCGCCATTAAGAGCGCTTACTTCTAAGCCAGAGTCGTCAGCGATCGCCCATTCACTAGTAGCGATCGCGACTTGAGAAGCTTTGAGATGGGCATTCTCGATAAAGGTTATACCTGTTTCTTCGACATCTATGTTGTCAGGTTTGGGAATCAACGTCACGCCTAAGTCTGCCAAATAAGCGCGAAACTCTTCTACCTTGCCAGCATTACCACTGGCAATTACTAATCTTTGCAGTTGCGTCAACATATCAGACATTTGTTAAACCGTTGTTTTTATTAATATTTATTATGTACGCAAGCATAATTAAACCCAAAGCCTAAAAAGCTGAGGCGTACGCGCAGCGTACGCCTCAGCTTTTTGGGCTTTAAGATTTTTTTGCCTACTTACTTATCGATTTAGTCCAAGGAAGAAATCCGCTTGAAGGCGATCGCTATTTTCAGAATAGACAAAAACTGCGCCACCTAGTTTATTGATCGCTTTTTGGATTGGTTCGGGAATACCTGTCGGTTGCTTCGGACTCTCATCATTACCATTCATTGTATCTGGCGAACTATTGGCAAATATATAGAAATTAGCAAGTTGCTTGGCGATCGCATTGGCATTGAGATAAAAATAGCCAAAATTTGGTTGCGGCATATCGGCGATCGCATCACGGAACATCGCTGATTCAGCAAGCGTAGGCTTGGGAGTAGGCATAAAAGCGGCGGCGGTATCTGAACCAAGAGTTAGCAACAAAGTTTGGGGATCGCGCCAACCGTAAGCAAAAATGCTCTGAGTTTTGCCAAGCTCTTGCGGATCAGCAAACTCAAAACTGGTTAGTAAAGTCGCCCCGACTTGACGCTTCTTTACTTGCAGAGTATCTTCACTAAACTTGATCAAGAATTTGGTGAATTTAGCCAACGTTGCATTAGCCAATTCAGGTTTTGATGTGCGGATTAACATGCCCAGAGTCAGATCAACGCCAACGTCTTTAAAGGGAGACTTTTCGCTGGGAAGTGCCACAACCGCATATTCTCCATCTATCAAAGAGATAACATCTTTCTCAATGTCAAGATCTAAGCCAGAACTTAAAATCAAAGGCGCAACCATTCGCAATCCATCGACGAAGATTCTATATATAGGCTGTACTTTTGACTGTTCTGCAAGCCATTGCCACTGGCGGCTAAGATTGCGACTGGAGATCGCGCCATAGATATTTGATGGCAAATATGAAAGCAAGCGATCGCGGGGTTCTTTATCCTTTGGCAAAGGCGATCGCACCTCTGAAAAATAGCTATTACTTTGACTGCGTAAACCTTTAGGCGTTACCCATGTAAACAAATCAAAACTGGTGTACTGTGTCAAATCATACTGCAAGCCTTGCAAATATTCCGCACGGCTAAATCCAGGAATTTCTGAAGTCTCAGGCAAGTCGGCCGCCAAAAGTTTGGAAATCTGCCCCAAACCTTTAAAATCTCCATAACCCGCCAGCAGTGATCGATTCCACAATGGATTATTTAGCGATCGTAAGAATAGGGGGTTCTCAGCCAAAGATAGTAACTTCACATCTTCAGACCTAGGAACAGATAGATCGATCATTTTTTGGATCGCTTGGCGATCGGTGGCAACTACCGCAGTTCCACTCGGCAAATAGGCGATCGCAAATCGGTTGATGCTAAAATCAGGAAATCTAGGTTCATCGCTCTCTTCAGGGCTAGAATCCTCTTCTTGATCATCCCCATTGGCAGGGGTGTTTTGTTTTGTGCGGAGTAAAGACTGTCGAGAATTTTTTGCATCCAAATTTTGAGAAATGGCTGGTTTCTGGTCGCCAATGGTCTCTTCTTCTAGTTGCCATTCTAGAATTTTGACATTTTGATATAGCGTTTCCGTGGGTTTTGGTAAATTGAGACTTTTTAGTTTCTCAAGAAAAATCTCAAATTTTGGCGCATTGTTAACTGAGGACAAAGCTACAAATGTTAATTCGCCCTTATTTTCAGCACTACCCCAAAAAGCGATCGCCACTTCTTTCCCCAACCAAGGTTGCACATCTTTGACAATTGAGACTTGAGGAAACGCGCCTAAAAATGCAAATAATTGGTCAAGTACTGAAATCGGATTTAGAGTTTGAGATTCTCCTAATACTTGCCAAGATCGCGCATCGACATCAAGCATCAGCAAGCCGATCGCTTCAGTAGGAATTTGTTTGGCAATATTGAGCGAGCGTTGCGCGAATTGATTAGCTCCAGAATTTTGGAGATCTTCTTTTTGCTGAGCCGCGATCGCGCTCAGGTTTGCGCGGCGACTAGATATTGGTATTTCCCCCATGGGATTTGCGATCGCAGGGACGGCCGATATACTTGCCCCAATTGCCAAAATAGTAGCAAACAAATTCCTCACTCAAACACCTCACCAACATAAGTTACATCTAGGATACAGCGCTTTGCGCTGTCATAAAACCCAAAGAAATATTTGAAAGTGCCGCAAAGCGGCACTTTCAAATATTTCTCTGTAACTCAAAGAAAAAACTCGCAACGCGAGTTTTTTCTTTGAGTTTAATTGATATTGCAGCTAGCAATTTTCACTAAAAGCGCTGCATACTGTGCCTGAAACTCCTTCGCCTTAGAATCCTTAGACTGATGCCATCCTACTAACCAAAGAGGTGTAGGGAAATGTCCATCAGGTATAGGCTGAGAAGGGACAGCATTAGAAGCAATCCAAGTTCCATTTTGTCGCCAACCAACGCGATCGCTAAAGGTTTGCCAGCCCTTCATCGCCTTGTCTTCTTCAATCACCGCCCCAAAAATCTTACTCACTTCGTCGGCTGAAGTATTATCAGCTTTACTAATGATTTTGGTTGGGACAGTTGTATCCACCTTCGGAGGCAAAGTGCTGGGGATCAATTGCAACAACTGTGGTGAGGCCTTAACTTGATCGATTTTTTGCGCTAAAACCTGTTCCTGAGCTTGCTTGATTTCTTTAATCAAAGTTGGGGCAAGGGTACGAAATTGGTTGTTAGGATTGGAGACCGCAGCGCTCACTGAATCCATCAACACAGACCAAGGCGCTAAACCAAAGCGATCGCCTATTTCCTGTAACTGAGTGCAGATAGATTCTAAATTTTGGCGACTGCGAGGACTATCGGGCTGCTTGAACAACTCCAGCATACTTCGTAACTTGAGCGGAACCTCAGACTGAAAAGCACCTAACATTACTCTTGTGTCAATCTTGGCACTTGATTTTGGCATACCCGCAGATTTGGCTTCAGACATTTTGCTTAAAATCAAATCTTGCAAATGAGCTTTTAGCTTTGCAAAAATCTGATCAGAACCTGTCATCACGCCATCCACAGCGTCCTTAGTCAATCCATAAGGGCTTTGCAAATGTTCGACTAATTCTTGCAACTTATCAAAAGCTTGTAAAAAAAGTGTCTGAAGATCCTGATCGATCTGAAAATTTTTATTCTCACGCATCACCTTAAAATAATCTTCAAAGTTATGCGCGACATGCTGAATGCTGCTAAATCCCAACATCGCCGCCCCACCCTTAATCGAGTGCGCGGCTCGGAATATCTCATTTACAGCTTCGTCATCACTCATCAATGCTTCTAAATTAAGTAGCCCTGACTCAATTGTTTGCAGATGTTCCTTGGCTTCCTCAATAAAGTAGCCTGTAATCTGCTTTTGCTTATCTTGATCCATCATGGTATTGACCCCTTTAAATATAGATTAGAGAAATTAATAAGTGTGGCGATCTTCATTAAAGAATATCTCCAAAATGAATGTAGCGCGAGCATCTTGCTTGCTTTGCGGGCAGGATGCCCGCGCTACCAAAAATATATATCTCAGAAAGGCTTATCCCAAAATTGATGACATATAGATTTGATTTTGGGCGCTAAATCCATAACGACCTTGACTATGCGATCGCCAAAGGTCATCGATGATTTGTAAATCATCACAAGAAATTTGCTTAACCTCCTCGGCAGTTAAGACAGAGCCAACCTTTTTACGCGCCGCCTGACACATTACATTCCATGTTTCTTGATTTGCTTCTTGCCATTTCCCACTAGATAGCAAAGATTGCAGCTTGTTATAGTCAACGCCTGTACTAGAGGTCAGTGATGGCGAGGGAGGAGGAGCGATCGCCACTGCTTGACTAGGGCGACGAAACCGTAAAGTCATCGCCCCATGGCTCGGCCCATCACCTAATAAAATTGCTTCACCTGCATCCGTGAGCTTGATCGAGATTTCGACCTCATCTAGCGTTAGCCCGTTGGCATGACTGGGAGGACTATCTGTCGCAAGTTGCTGAACTAAGCTAGCAAGTCTTTGAATGCTCTCTTTAATCTTCGTGGTGCTAATCGATTTGATCGCCCCGCCATCAGCGCGATCGCCATTTGCTACAAATTCAACTAATATTTCTTGACTATCCATGACATCCTTGATTTGGGCTATTTGCCAGATATTAAGATAAGACAATTCCTATGTAAATTTTAAGAGGAAATCGACTCAGAACTGTGAATATCTGATTCTGTGTTTAAGTTATTGTTTGAAGTGCTATCTAAAGTATTACTTAGATTATTCTCCCCACCATTGCTTTTGTCACTAGCATTATTGCTAGATCCATTGGTTATAGCCGTAGCGTGAATAGTAGCGACAGGTAATGTCGGCTTAGTCGCTGTAATTCTAGCAGCGATCGCCCGTTTTGTTAGCGCCGTATTGTAGGCTGTCGTGATCGCCAGTCGATCCACCATCCCAATTACGCGCTTAGGCTGATGGCGATCAACTACGGGCATTTGGCGTAAATCTCTAGTTGCCATACGTTTTAGAGCATCAGCAAGGGATTCATCCGCAAAAGTACAGATCACCTCGCTAGTACAAATATTCTGGACTGTCATTTCTTCAAGAGGGCGATCGCCTGCGGGTGCGGATAGGAATCGCTTGAGGTCTTGAGTAGTAACGATACCTTGCAAATGGTTAATATCGTCCAATATCAGAGCGCTGTGGTGGTAGCCACTGGTAATAAATTGCGCTGCTTGCAGTAAAGGCATCGAATATTTTACCGAAGCGGGATTGAGGGTCATCACCTCGGCAATTTTGATTTTTTCAAGGACTTCAATATCGGCGGGTAAATCTGACCATTGCATGATCATGCGATCGCTTTTAGATGAATCGATTTGATCGAGTACCCATGCACAAAGCCCTACAGCCGCCATCAGTGGTAAAACGATGCGGTAGTCACGAGTCATCTCAAATAACAGCAATACCGATGTCAGAGGAGCGCGAACTGTCCCCGCCAAAACTGCCGCCATGCCGACCAGCGCATAGGCGGGAGAAGCCGCGATCGGAATCGAGGCAGGTAAAAAACTCGCGATCGCCTGTCCATACAAACTACCCAGCACTGCTCCTAAAAAAATCGAAGGCGCAAATATCCCTCCGACAAAGCCACTCGCAGAACTAATCGCCGTCAATAAAAGCTTAACCACCAACAAAATAATCAGCAAAGGAATCTTGAACGGCGTATCTTGTAAGATTGATTCCACCGTTTCATAACCAATGCCGATCGCTTCAGGAAAAGTCAGCGCAATTATACCTACGCAAAAACCGCCGATTAAGAGCTTTATAGGCATAGCCAGATTTTGCATAAAAGGGGCGATCGCCCATTCCCCTGCAAAAAATCTCTTCGCCTGTTTGATCGCACGAGTAAACAGCAGCGCCACGACACTGGCTAGCACCCCTAAACCGAGGTATAGCGGTAATTCCCAATAGCTGCGTACTTCATAGACAGGCAAACTAAAAGCAGGACGTTCACCAAGGCTGATCTGTGAAACCAGCGCCGAAATCACCGAAGCAATCACGACAACGCTGACATCAGAATTAGGGCTAGATTTATCAGTGCGATAGGAATCGCGCAGCAATACTTCAAGGGCAAAAAATACACCTGCGATCGGCGCATTAAAACCTGCGGCTAAACCTGCGGCTCCACCTGCACCAATCAGCAGCCGAATTCGTTCGGTAGAAAATTGCATCATTTGACCGAGCAAAGAGCCAATATTGCTACCTAGCTCAACGCTTGGTCCTTCTGGCCCTAGTGAAGCCCCCGCGCCCAGAGAAAGTGCGGCTGCCACAGTTTTTAAAGGAACCTGTGTATAGGATAATTGCCCAATATCACGGTTAGAAGCGTTTGCTTCTACGAGATCTAATTTAAGGCGTAAAAGGCTAACAACTAGCGCTCCAATCATCGGAATACAGATAATTGCCCAAGACCACTTGGCACTAAGAACCACGGCGAGCTTGTGCCAATAAAATTCTTGAGCAAATAAAATCAGTTTGCGAAACAGGGTAACAGCAGTGCCACTGATCACGCCGACCGCGATCGCCGAAACAAGCATGACCGTCTCCGCAGATGGCTGAAGACGGTTGAGAACGGTCACCAATAAGCGGGAAAGCGACATGGTGGAAACTCAGAGAAGAATAGTTTATGGAGCTATGGAGATTATTCTAAAATCGCTGCATCGATTTCTTCAGGAAACTCTTCTAGAGCAGCTTCCAATTCTGGGTTGGATTCTGAAGTGTTAGATAAGTCGCGATCGCTCTCGACAACATTCACAACGGCGACTAAGTCGATTTGTTGGCGGTAGTAATCGACACCCTTGACCTGTACTTCTACGCGATCGCCTAAGCAATATTGACGACCACTGCGACGACCGACCAACAAAGTTGAAGCTCGCGCCCTGCCTTTCCCATTAATTAATGGGAACTCGTACCAGTCATCCTTAAGAGAACTGACATGGACTAACCCTTCAACTAATAAGGACTCGATTTCGACAAAGAATCCATAGGACTGGACACTGGTAATGATGCCGTAGAAATTTTCGCCTGTATGCGATCGCATAAATTCTGCTTTCCGCAATCCATCAAGATCGGAAATCGAACGATGATACAGCGCATCAGCTTGATTGAGCTTCGGCACAACTGCTTCTAAACCTTCAATCAGTTCACGTTCTGTTTCTGGTGGCAACACACTCCAATTCACCTGCCCATGAGCGCTAGAACTACGGAGATTTATACCATCCTTAATTCTAATACTGCGGCGATCGCGTCCTTCTTCAAACACAGTGTGTAAAACACGCTGGATTAATAAATCTGCGTAGTGATTTTGAGGAAACACACCATGCACATAGGGATGCTCGATTAGTCCCAATCCAAAGTGCATGGCAGGAGCCATCACATACTCATTAGTCTTAAACATTGATAGCAATAAATATTTAAGAATATCGCGAGTTGCTCCCTGTTCAAGCTGATTCACCTGCTCCAAAATCCCATGCAAATCCGCAATCTGAACTTGTTCAGGAGTTTCTAGCTGAAACGTGATTCCCATGCTTTCTAATAACTTGAGCCAATCATCAATTTTGCCTTGATCGGGTGGAATCTGACGCAGATAGATTGATGGAATGGCTAGCGACTGCAAATGAGAAGCGATCGCTTTGTTTGCCAAGATCATCACTTCCATCACAATGCCAGCGATCGGTAAGGTTAATGGAACGATCGTGAGACCGCGCACACCCTCATCCGCTTCTTGTGAGAGAAGCTGGGGTAATACTAACCTAATTGCATTGGAGCGTTCTTGCAGCAATGTCCCCACCTTCGCAATCAAATGCACTAGAGCTTCCACTTCTGTATCGATCTCTTGGCTAGGCGCATCCTCATCAACGGCAACTTTGCCATCTAAAATCTGTTGCGCTCTCTGACAACTCAAATTAGCGCGTACCAAAATAGCGGAAGGCTGAATCTCAAAAGAAAGCATATTTCCTTCGTGATCCAACTTAATCAATACCGACATTGTCAGATATTCCGCCTGATTAAATACATTCATCTCAGGCAACATCGGCAAAATCGTATCACCCAAGAAAAACGATCGCAGTCGCTTTTGTGCTTCTAAATCTAAAGGTGAACCCGCAGTCACATAGGTCGCCACATCAGGAATATGCACGCTCAATTCCCAACCAGTCTCCACCTCGGCGATCGAAATCGCAGCAGCATTGCCGATTCTCGCCGTCAGAGTTTTGCGTAAATCCAGACGATGCTTGAGGTCGGCTTTTCGTACACCTCTAGGCAAACTTGCCGCCGCCGTCAGAGCCTTAGCACTAAATCTTCTGGGCAAATTGTGCTTGCAACATACTAGATCAATATCATTAGTTGACTCGGCATCATCGCCTAAAACCTGTAAAACTCGCCCCATTGGTAAGTGATTACCTAACGAGAATCTCACCATTTCCAAATGCACCAGTTTGCCAACGGCTACATCTAGATCGGGAGTTTCTTCATCTGGCACTAGCTCAACTTCAAATAACAGGCGATCGTCTAGTGGCACGGCCCGATAGCTACCATCAGTTAATTTCACATTTGAGAGCAAAGTCGGATTCGATCGCTCAAGGATCAAGCGCACTTCACCCTCAGGCGATCGCCGTCTCACGCCATCTTTAGTAACCCGTACTAATACGCGATCGCCATTCCAAGCATTGCTCAGACGGCTCTCGCGCACATACACGTCTTCAGCGCCCTCGACATCTTGGATCGCAAAGCAAAAACCTTTACTAGAGCAGCGCAAACGACCCTCCACCAAGCCTTCTTCGTGGATGCGGCGGTATCGTCCTTTATCTTTTTCAAGAACGCCGATTTTCTCCAGCGCATCAAGGGCAACTTGGAGCCGACGTACACTTTTGCTGTCATCACCAATCCCAAGTTTTTTTTCGATCGCTTTGGGTGTAACTAGCTTGTCATCAGAAAAATTGTCTAACAGTTGATTAATCGAAAATTCCATGAGGCGAGGGTCGAGCGATTGTTTAAGGTGAGCAAATTAAATAAAATGAGGGGGCAACAAAATAGCAATCTACAAACACAGACCAGAAAAAGAAACTTCAATTATTTCTAAATAGGGCGCTTAACTCTGTTTCTTGACGTGCTTATGGGAGTTAGTTGGCTTGCAGATTTGCGAAGTTAGCCGATACAGTTTTCCCCTGCTAATCGTATTTTAGCCCATCTGACTACATAGCGATCGCTAGCTTTGACACTACCCAACATATCAGTCGCGATCGCGCGGGCTATTGACTGGGTCAATTCCTATATTTTTTGCAATTTCACTTAAAACTGATGTTACGTGAAATGAAGACCCTCACCCCAAGCCCCCCACCCCGGGGGGGGGGGGGGCAAGAGAATATTTTTATATTTGTTGATACCCCACACCCCCACGGGGCGGGGGGAGGGGG
>JAJAZG010000151.1 GCA_026785865.1 Pseudanabaena sp. CAN_BIN31 | reverse complement strand
GCCAAAATAAGACTTCTGCAAGACCCGTAAAACCTCTAAATTCTCTCCCTCAATAAAAACATTTTGCGTATCACCAAAATTCACACTACCCACATGATCAGGAATCATCGTTGCCGTAGTCTGATTTTGAATTTGCTTACGCGCTTCACCCTTCCCCGCCCAAGACAACTCATAATGCTCATTTTGAACAAAAACCTCTTCGCCTAACGACTGCCTCAAACGCAACAGATCGATCTTGCCCTCCGAAAAAATATCTGGAAATAAATCCTTTAGCTGCTCTAATTTCTCATCCGTAACATCTAGAGATTTACCGTCCATATACTTAGTTTTTACCAGTAGTCTTGAGTAACTGCTATATTTTTGTGCTTAGTTGCTTCGTAAGTATAACAGGCAAAAATCAAAGATTTACCTGAAAATCGTATTGTGCGACAATACCAAGGCAACTTGTAAAAACAAGTTGCCTTAGTATTGTAATTTTCAATAGTGCGAACAAGGGGCTTAAGCCCCTTGCCTGTTCAAGTTGCCTACCTTTCCAAACAAGGTAAATCACCATGACCCTTGCTACACAAGATGTTCTAATCACACTCGATCGCTTTCTAGAGCAGCCAGAAACAAAGCCTGCTAATGAATATATTGATGGTTCTATTCACCAGAAACCGATGCCCCAAGGTCAATATTCTCGACTGCAACTTAAATTTTGTAATGCGATTAATGCAGTAACTGAAGACAAACAGATTGCATTAGCCTTTCCTGAATTACGTTGCACCTTTGGCGGTAGATCGATTGTTCCAGAGGCGCACGCCACAGCTTTTTGGGTTTTATATTTAATTATGTCTACATCTAGTGTTTGCTATAATGCTTAGTGGAAATTTAAACACTACATATGTTTATGGTGGCTCAAATTAATACGGCTCAGATTAAGACGAATCAATCAAAAATCAATCAAAATCAGCCCAAGACTAATCTCGTAGATCCTAACTTACCCAAATCCACATTGATCGTGACCCCACTTAAAGGTAATGTTCAGGTTTTTATCGCCCCTCATCGTAACCTTTATGCCGACATCATTGCTCAGGCGATGCGTGTTGCAGGTCAAGGTACACAAGTATTACTCGTGCAACTTTTTCAGACAGGTATTAATCAAGGATTGAGCAATCCCCGTCGGCTCGTTGAAAATTTGGAATGGCTACGTTGTGATGCTCAGCGAGATTTATCTAAAGATGATATCGAGTTGACTGATACCGAGAAATCAGCAGTATTGGAGCTATGGGACTATGCCAAAGTCGCGATTAAATCGGGTCGTGCAGGCTTAATTGTTCTAGATGAAGCAAATTTGCTCGTGGCGCGATCGCTAATTACTGAAGAAGAACTACTAGAAGTGTTAGAAACGCGATCGCCTAAAGTCAACATGATCTTGACAGGAGCCTCTATGCCCTCTCGCATTACTGAATACGCCGATCAAGTTACCCATCGCCGCAATTAAGCTTTACAGCGCTTTGCGCTCAAACCAGAATTAATAGAAAATTTAAAAAGGTTGCTTTATAACCTTTTTAAATTTTCTATTGTGGTTCGTTTGCTCGGAAATTGCTGTAATGATCATCAGAAAGCTTTCTTAGTAGGCTTTCTGGTTCAGGAACCCAGCTTAAATGCTTCCAGAAATAGTCCATAAACTACACCTAATTTCACTGAATTTAACATTTCTGTAGCTAAAGATCGAGGCACTAGACTGCCATCCGCAAGAGTTATGCGCCTTGGGCTATAAACAAAGCGATTAATTAGTTCTACAACGAAAAGAGCGATCGCCGCCACCACAATATCTAATTCAGATCTTGCACCTGTTGAGGTGGAGATTACAGATGCTAAAAAAAATCCCAGCAATAAGCTAATCAAGATCAAAGATGTTCGCCGCCAAGGATTACGCGACCATTGGGACAATTGCCCAATACTGAGATTGACAATAGTACTAAGACGAGTATTTTGCATAAATATCTCTTACCTAACAATCACTAAAATAATAGTTAATATAGTCTTGAAGCTTCATCAACAATCTAAATCAATGTTTTATTTTGCCAATCAATTACTTTGCGAATCAATTACTTTGCCCATAGGTTACTAGACCATGCTCGCTTCTTCTGATACTACATTACAATCTTTGACTTCTAGCGCCGAGCCATCGGTACAAATCCGCAATCTCAACTTTCATTATGGTGAGGGCGATTTATTTAAGCAGGTTCTATTTGATATCAATTTAGAGATCTACTCTGGGCAAATTGTGATCCTCACTGGACCGTCAGGATCGGGTAAGACCACACTCCTAACTTTAATTGGGGCTTTACGCACGATTCAAGATGGGAGCTTGCAAATTTTGGGGCAAGAACTTAAAGGGTTAGCCCCCAAAAAATTGGTGCAAATTCGCAAAAACATTGGCTTTATCTTTCAAGCTCACAATCTCTTCCATTCTTTGACAGCCAGACAAAACGTGATGATGTCCACGGATCTATTTAGCCATCAAGGTGGTAATGCGAAAGCTGCTGAAATTTTGGGTCAGCTTGGACTCAGTGATAGGGTTGACTATAAACCCCATGCGCTGTCAGGTGGACAAAAACAACGAGTAGCGATCGCGCGAGCTTTGGTAAATCGTCCAAACTTAATCCTCGCCGATGAACCAACGGCGGCGTTGGATAAAAAATCGGGACGCGATGTGGTGACGCTGATGCAAAAAATGGCAAAAGAAGAAGGCATCACAATTTTGATGGTCACTCACGATAATCGCATCCTTGATGTCGCCGATCGCATTATTAACTTAGTAGATGGCAATCTCGAATCAGACAATATCATCAATGATTTTTCGACATCTCACGATGAGACAGGTATGGATTCGCGTACTTTTATGTTGTAAGCAGCAAAAGGGCTGCTTATTGAATAAATTGTAGGAGAATGCCAAGAATTTTACCAATGTCAGTGACGTAGTAGTCGGTGAGATCAATTACGACTGTTTGCTTATTTATTTGCAGAAACTTCCAGATTTCACCTGAAGTGACGATGCCATAAATTGTCTTGATGTCATTGTTTTCAAGCTCATTAAACAACTGCGCGGCGATCATTTCCGAGACACATTGCCCCAACCCTGATTTAATGTCTTCATTTTTTGCTTCAACGATCGCAATTACTGGGGCGCTAATCATTAACTGTTGTTTAGATAGGCTGATCAAATAGTCGCAATAGCCCGTTAATCCTTGTTCTGGACTAACCGCAAATTCGGTTCCAGAAAACAGACTGATGGGAATAGGCGATCGCCGCCTTAATTCTAATAAGGTGGGGGCAATCAAAAATTCTGATCGCGCTTTTTCGGTGTTAATGGCGAGGGCAAGAGGAATATTTTCAGCGAGGAGCTTTTTAATATCGTCACTAGGTGCGATCGCTACGACATGGGCAAACAAATCAATTTTTTCTTCAATTTGCAAATGAAAGTCTTTTTCGACTTGTCTCAGAGTGAAGTTACTATATGCCATGGGATTCTCGCACTTATTGAATAATTTTTAAGGCTGAGATATGAATTTATTATTTGTTTGTGGTAAAAACCGACTACGCAGTTCCACCGCCGCCGCAATATTCACAAATGTACTTTTTAGCTCGATCAAGCTCGATTATTTGTCTAGCCGAACGACGTACCATTGCCATATGCCGCGATCGCCACAATCTAGATCGCAAGCAGTTTTAACTAAGCGTTGAACTCGCTCATTAACTGTGGTGAGATTTTGTAAATCGGTAGGAAGATCCTGATGTTGAATATCAGCGAGCAGACCTTGTAAAAGTTGCTCCAATTCGGGCGTAGTGACAAACTGTTCTTGCATATCAGGAGGCAGCACCACATAGGTATCTTCGTAATACATCATGCTGCTTGGCATAGGTTTTCTCAGATACGTGAATTTTTTGTTTAAGCGCGTAGAAGTGGCGTAAAGCGCCGACTCTACTCGGTTAGAATTTTAGCATGACGAATGTATTGCCTTTTGAACAACCTGTCGATCCAATCGATGCTCTCGAACTACAGCCAGAACAGTCTTTTGAGCTTGAAAAGCCAGTAGAATTAGTGGAAACTACTGCGCCATTGTCTTTGTCAATGGCTGGCTATGAGCAACCAGAATTACCGATCGCCAAATCATTTAAGCAAAAAGTAGAGGCGGTTTTGTACCTGAAGGGCAAACCGATGAATTTGGCGGCGATCGCCGATGCTTTGGGTTGCGAAACTGAAGATGCCGAAATGGGGTTGATTGACTTAATTTCGGAATATGCTCATCGAGATAGCGCCTTAGAAATTGTCGAGACCGATATGGGCTTTTCGCTGAGGTTGCGATCGGAGTTCGAGGATTTGGTTAATAAATTAATTCCTGTGGATTTGGGTCGCGGTACTTTGCGGACTTTGGCAGCGATCGCGCTTAAAAAAAATATTGTGCAATCAGAGCTAATCGAGTTGCGCGGTGCGGGGGCTTATCAACATGTGCAGGAATTAGTCGAGCAGGGATTTGTGAAAAAGAAGCGACAAGTCGAGGGGCGATCGTCGGTTTTGCATGTGACAAACAAGTTTCATCAATATTTTGAAATCGATGAATTAACCAAGTTAATTTAGTCATATTTGATATTTATATCGTCACTTTCATGTAATCTTGCGATAATTTATCGATTGCGAGAAAAATCATGGGATACAACAAAGGTGATGATTATGAGCAAAGTATTTTTGACTTATTGACTTCAAAAGGATTAATTGTCATTGGCTCAACTAGAGGTGGGGCAGGAAATTTAACGGATATAAAGTTTTCATTTGATTTTCAGGAATGTAATCTAGAGGTTAAACTCGATCTGGATGCAGATTACGGACAGAAAATGTTGCGCTGGGATAATGGAATTTGGAGTTGGTGTGTTGAAGATGCTGTAACTTTGTTTTATACATCTGTTGGCATTTTAAATATTATTAATGCAAAAAACTTCATTCCTAACCGATACTCCATCCCCAAAGAGGAGATTACCTGTCAGCAGAAAAAACAAGATCAAAAAGCTTTTGAAGACGAGGTGGAAATTGATATTAATAGTTTGTACGATTTTTATAGCAGTAAAAATTGCTACTATATCCAGATTGGAGGATACGGATTTTATCACCTCAAACAAGATATTCTCTCATTAGGTACATCGCAATTTGCTTGTAAAATGAAGTTGCGATTGAGAGCTAAAACTATTCATAGTGTTCCTATCTATAAGTATGGATTTTATGCAGTTTTGAAAGTAGATAAAAAGAAAAAACCTAAAAAGTCTTACTATGATCTTGAACAAAAAGATGGACGTGAATTTCCGACAATTATTTGATTTTGATATATTTTTCAATTTAAAATAATGCAAGTTGATTAGATTTTGAGTTGTCAATTTGCTTAGATTTATTAAAAGTATTTTCTTTGTAAGAGAACGCTTTAGATCTAATTGCTTGAATATCATCAATTGACTTAGTTTCTTCCATATTACTTTTGCGCGAATCTAAATCAAGTATAGACTCACCGATCGCTTTTGCAAGAAGAGGGGGAACTGCATTGCCAATTTGCCGCCATTGTTGAGTTATAGTACCGCAAAAAAAATAATCAGATGGGAAAGATTGAATTGCTGCTGCTTCCCTAGCTGTTAAATAGCGATTTTCAACTGGATGATAATAGGTTGTGCGACTGGTATTAATCGTATTTGCACAATTATGGAAATCGAGTCGATTTAATTTGGCTTCTCTAAATCGCTCTTCATGAATACTTGACCAATCGACATCAAACCATAGACTTTCAGGTAAATAGGCTAACTGATCTTTTTCGTATCTAACACTTTTACCTTCGGGTATATGGCTAATTCTTTCTCTTTCTAAATCATTGGCTATTTGCGATCGCTTGATATCATGATTTAGAATTTCACCATTTAATTTCAGTAAATTATCAAAAGCCCACCCAACAGTTCGAGGTAAAGATAAATCTTGAAGATCTTGATCTGAATCCTTAAATATTTTATCTGGATAAATATTTTTTACACCGAATCGATTACCTAAAAAAATTGTCCTTCTTCTTTTTTCTGGAACTCCATAATGATGTGCTGATAATACTTTGACATCTATGGTATAGCCCAAATCTGTAAAGCTCTTAATTATTGCTTTTAAGACGCTTTCATTTCTTTTTGATAAAAGTCCTGTTACATTTTCAACAATAATGTACTCAGGTTTTAGAGCTTCGACAATTCTTAGAAATTCAATGAATAAAAAATTTCGCTCATCTTGATGATCGTTTTGTCCAATCGTAGAAAATCCTTGGCAAGGTGGCCCGCCACAGATTAGATCAACTTTTTGATAATTGATAATTTCCTGTATTTGTTGATTGGATATTTCCCGAATATCTCCCGCGATCGCCTGTGATTTTGGATGATTATGCCGAAAAGTTTCAATAGCTGTGCGATCGTGGTCAATTCCCAACAGGCAATGCCAGCCAGCCATCTCTAATCCGCAAGACATTCCGCCTGCACCAGAAAATAGATCTATAAATTTTTTTCTCATGATTTTGCGATGTATTTACTGTATTAAATTAAACTTAATAACTATAGTATTATCAGATATTAAAACGTCGGAAGACTTTGATTATGTCAAAATTATCTCAGGATTTAGAAAAAGCGATCGCAAATGCAGCAAAAATTGGTACTTGCTTACCTCAAAATATACCTGAATGGATGCAAAAAATAGGAATTTTATCAGAAGATATAATTACTGAATCAACAAAAGTTGGGAATAATAGCTCAAACAATAAAACAGATGTCCTGATAAAGTTTCAGAAATCCAACCCACTTAAAATCTCTGCAAAACTTGGTAATGCAGGTTACTTTGGTAATTGGTATGGGCATGAAAGATTTATAAATGAATTTGGGCGTAAGGTATTTGATAAGTTAACTGCAAAAACAAGTTTATGGGCTAACGAATGGGCTAATAAATCTAATGCAAATCTTTTTGTAGGTGTAAGCATTAGTTTTGGAGAGAGAACTGGCGATACATTTATTCCATTTTTAGATATTTTTGATAATCTCGAAGATCTGAAAAAGATCGTCTGTGGCTTTGGGGAGAAAGATAATGCAGCAAATTGTTTATATGTTTCTGATGAGTATCCCAAATCAATTCAAGATATTGTAGAGAAATTGTCGCCACTTGACCTTGAAACAATACAACGACTCAGTGAAAAAATTAGAGTGATTTTTAGACCTATTAATCCTTTTACAGAGGCTAGTAATAGAGGCAAAAATGTCTACACAAAATTTGAACCACATCAGCCTTTGTCTGAAATTACAGACGTGACAAGTATTAAGGATTTAATGAAACTAGGTAAATTTACCGAAGTTTTCCCTAATGGACTTAATCATAATCATATTCTTGACACCTTACAAGCTGATTATAAAATTCGCATACCGCTAAGACCCAATCCAACAAGAAAATGGCAATTCTACTCAGAGAGCGCGACTTAGTTGACTAGAATTATGAGCTTTTAAGATATTCTCTGGTTCAGCAAGTTGCAATTTGATTGCTTTAGCTAAAGCGTAGCCGAGGTTTACAGGAACAGCGTTCCCAATCATTTTGTATCCATGAGCCAAGTTTTTATAATAAAAAGTAAAATCATCAGGAAAATCCTGAACTCTAGCGCATTCTCTAACCGACAATCTTCTATAAGGATTTGGTGAATTAGGATCAAACATCCATTCATCCTTACCAACCCAAATCATTTTATTAGCTTGTGGATGAATCGGAGCGTGACGACCTCCTGCTTGAATTGTGAATGATGACTCATCCCAATTACGCACTCGATTGCGAGACATATATATACTGGAAAATCCTCCCGTCATATATTCATGATTATGAACTAAGCAATCTTCGCCATTGGTTTTACAAGTTGGCAAAGCAGGAAGTGCCGATTCTCGTAAATCCCAAATTGCATCTTTTAAAGTAGGAATATTCTGTGATTTCTGGACTAAATTAAAGTCAAAATGTTTATTTAGATCGACGTGGTAGCCAATAAAAATTACACGCTTTCTTTCTTGAGGGACATTGTAATTTTTAGCATTTAACAATGCAAAAGAAACTACATACCCAGCCTCTTCAAGAGATGCAATGATATTTCCAAAAGCTTGCTGATGTTTTTTATGCATCATTCCTGATACATTTTCAGCTAAAAAGAACCGAGGCTGCTTATCTCTAAGAATACGAATATAGTCTAGAAATAACTGACCACGAGCATCATCAATTCCTCTTTGTGTGCCTCCTTCGCTCCAACTTTGACAAGGGGGCCCACCAATAATTCCTAGACAATCAGGAATCTCTTCTGAAGTAATTTTGCGGATATCGCGCCGATCCAGCACAGTATCTACATGATTTCTTTCGTAAGTTTCCCAAATGTCTTTGTCATACTCATTAGCCCATGGGACATTAAAACCAGCTTGACGAAAGCCTAAATCTAAACCTCCACAACCTGAGAATAGAGCTATAACTGATTTGCTCATTAGATTTCAGATACCTTTACGAGAGATTTTTGATTTTAAATTCATTACTTAATTAATTAAACCAGCTAATTAGCCAATTGTCAAATTATCAAATCATGTGTTTAGCTATGGTACGATGAAGATAGTGTACCTATAACTAAGTTAAAAATGGCGCAAACACAGAGGAAGCCTGTATATGTTTTGCCAGAACATCACGATATTTTAAGACGCATTGCCTATGAGCAACGTTGTAATTTATCTGATGTATTGGATGCTGTGCTAGAACATGCTGATTGGGAGCTTATTGAAAGCAAGGCTAAAAATAAACCGTTGCAAAGGGCTAGTGAAAGAAGCGGTTCTTATGGAGTTTAGTATTAATTATTTCTTATCTTATAAATCAAGATTTATAGATATCGGCTAACTATCTAATTAACGAATAGGAATTTTATTTTGAGCATATTAATTCGACAAAGCACGATTATTGGGCCCGATCGCGAGACTTTGTTAGGCGATGTTTATATCAGGGATGCAAAAATCGCGGCGATCGCCCCAAGTATCGATCTTGCAGAAGTAAGCGCTGATGATCAACCTTTAGAAATTATCGAAGCATCAGGCTTAACCCTCATGGCGGGAGTAATCGATCCGCAAGTACATTTTCGTGAGCCAGGGCTGGAGCATAAAGAGGACTTGCGATCGGCGAGTCATGCTTGCGCTAAGGGTGGCGTGACCAGCTTTTTAGAAATGCCGAATACTCGTCCGCTCACGATTACGCAAGCGGCGCTAGATGACAAACTTAGTCGGGCGGCTAGCAAATGTGTGGTTAATTACGGATTTTTTATTGGGGCAACTGGTAAGGTTTTGCCTGATTTGCTCACCGCTAATCCTACTTGTGGCATCAAAATATTTATGGGATCGATGCATGGCGATTTGCTGATCGATCAAGAAGAACTTTTAGATCGGATTTTTTCGCAGGGCGATCGCCTCATTGC
>JAJAZG010000150.1 GCA_026785865.1 Pseudanabaena sp. CAN_BIN31 | reverse complement strand
CGGGTATCGAACCCGCCCTATTTACACGCTTACATCCCGTCGCTCACAGCTAGTACAGGTAGAGCACGGGGCTTTCGCTCAATAGCTAAAACCAACCCAAGCATGACTACAGCAACTCTACTTGTTTCTTGTCCCGATCAAAAAGGCTTAGTTGCCAAAATTTCGGACTGGGTATTTTCCCATGACGGTAATATTCTCCATGCCGATCAACATGCTGATGGCACGGCGGGACTTTTTTTGATGCGGGTGGAGTGGGAGCTAGAAAACTTCGATCTAGCAAGGACAGAAATTGTCCCAGCCTTTGAAAAATTAGCGTCTGACATTAAAGCAAAATGGAGCATTCAGTTTTCTGATTATGTGCAACGGATTGCGATTTTTGTCTCAAAGCAAGATCACTGTCTATATGATTTGATCTTGCGGCAGCGATCGCATGAACTCTCAGCCGTGATCCCTGTGGTAATCAGTAATCATCCAGATTTAGAAAAAGTCGCCCACAATTTTGGAATTAATTATCACCACATGGCGATCGCGCCTGAAAATAAATTAGAGCAGGAGCAACAGCAACTAGCCTTACTAAAACAATACAAAATTGATTTAGTAGTTCTAGCAAAATATATGCAGGTTTTAAGCCCAGATTTTCTGGCGAAGTTTCCCCAAGTCATTAATATTCATCATTCGTTTTTACCAGCATTTGCGGGGGCGAATCCCTACCATCGCGCCCACAAGCGCGGCGTAAAAATTATTGGGGCAACGGCTCATTATGTAACTGAAGAACTTGATGAGGGGCCAATTATTGAACAGGATGTCATCAGGGTTTCACATCGTGATTCGGTGACGGATCTAATTCGTAAAGGTAAAGACTTAGAGCGAATTGTGCTTGCTAGAGCTGTCCGACAGCATTTGCAAAGTCGCGTACTAATTTATGGGCAGTCGGCAAGCTCAGGCTTAGGTTTGCGAACTGTAGTATTTGACTGAAATTATGCCTAAATATGAAAGGCGGCGCTTCGCACCGTCTTTCATATTTGGGTTTTGATTTGTTGCGCTGATTTTGGGTTATGTTAATATAATCGCGATTTTAATAAGTTTTATATTAGGTTTTTAAAATGACAGCAAGTATCCAGTTGACCAGAGGAATTGATGAAGAAGCGACAGATGTAAAAATTACGCGCTCTAAAGATGGAGATACCAGTGTGGCTGTGTTTCTCTTCGATGTACCTAAATGTATGAGTGGCGAAAAGGCTAGCAGTAACGAGATTTTAGGAATGTATATGATTGATGAAGAGGGCGAAATGGTGACTCGTAATGTCAACGCCAAGTTCGTGAATGGTAAAGCCGCAGGCATCGAAGCAATTCATAAAATCGAAGGTGAACAGGAATGGGAACGCTTTCTAAGATTTATGAATCGTTATGCTGAATCCAATGGCATGGGTCTAAACAAATCTTAAATTTTGGAAAAGAGCTAAAAAAGCTCTCCTATGTTGATGAGTTGAGATTCCCAACTTTTTCTGTGATTAAATATCCTGCAATTCCACAGAAAAAGTCGGGGATCTAATTTAGAGAATTTAATTTCATGATTTTTTGGAATTACGCGATCGCATAATCACCCAAATGAGTCTTAGCCAAAAATGAATCCGACTAATATGCTGCCAAAGAAAACTAGAGGCACATAGATGGCTGGTTGATAATTAGGATCGTCAGTTTTGATATTTGCAGGAAACTGAGCAACGATGATGCTGGCTGCTACTTGGCTTGTGCCTAAGCCTGTACCAACGACAAAGATGGTTTGGTTGAGACTACGCTCACTTCTAGCTTGTTCGATGTTGATGCGACCTTCAATGTTTCTAACTGAGTTTTCGAGAGATTTTTGGGCGGGGCTGAGACTGGCGAGATCGGTGACGATTTGGGGGATATATTTGTCGGTGACGATCGCTGTAAATTTTTCGAGGAAGGGAAGATCGATATCGAGATCTGGATCTTCGAGGCGTTTGAGTTTCTTTTGATAGTTTTTGAGATTGGTTTCGATGGTGTTCTAGATAAATTAGTTCTTCGGCATAGCTGGTCATCAATTTTAGGGTAGATTTTAAATCTTGTTTTAATGCGACTAAATCGGTTTTAGTACTATCATCTGCGATCAATATTTAGATATTTTTGAGGTTGGCTTTGTGATAGCGGATGCGATCGCCCTAATCACCATGACTCAAAGATCCTCAAAAAGCTAATATGAAACTGTGATGATATAGACTAGAAATTAGCTAGCAAATAAGACTTGCAGGATTTAAATAAAATGGCAAAAGTCAAAATTTCTTCGGAAGCTATAAAAAGAGCGTTAAAAAAGAAAAAATATGACTATGCGGAATCTATTGCAGAGTACATATGGAACGGATTTGATGCTAAAGCTAGCGAAGTTAAGATAATCATCAAGTCAAACGAAATAGGAAATATTTCAGAATTAGCTGTTTCTGACAATGGGCATGGAATTTCTTCTCAATCTAAATTTGAACCAATTTTTGAATCTGAGAAAGAAATAATTAGTTCAAAATCTTCTAGAGCATCTTCTGTTGTTCATGGGAAGGATGGTATTGGACGGCTTACTTTTTTTACTTTTGCAAATTCGGTGACTTGGAGTACTGTATATGAAGATATAAATACAAAAGAAAAACTTAAGTACACAATAAAAGTCACATCTGATAATTTGGATGATTGGAAGGCTTCTGATCCAACTCCATGTGATGATAAAATCGGTACAACCGTAGTATTTAGCAATATTCATACAATAACTTATCAAAACTTTGAGGGAGATATACAAAAATTTCTTTGCTCTGAATTTGCTTGGTTCTTGGAGCTAAACTCTGACAAGAAGTATTCGCTTACTATCAATGGGAAAAAACTAAATTATCATAGTGAAATTGTCGGGGACATTGAGGAATTCAAACATCCTATAGATAGTCATTCTTTTAACATAAAGTTTATTCGATGGAATAAACGACTAAACAACGAATATTCTAGGTTTTATTTGATTGATTCAACTGGTGATGAGCGACTTACCAGTACCACTACTTTAAACAATAAAGCAGATCAATTCTTTCACAGCATTTTCATAAAAAGCTCATTTTTTGACAAAATTGAAGATATTTATCTCTATGAAAAACCTCTTTTCAGAGGTGTTGAAGGCGAAACTGTTTATAGAGAGCTAAAAAGATTTATTGATTTGTATCTAAGAAAAAAAAGAAAACCTTTCTTAAAAAAAGCCTCCGACGAACTTGTTGAATTATTTGAAAGTAAAGGTATATTTCCAACTTTTTCAAATGATACTTGGCAGCACTACAGAAAAGTCGAATTAAAAGAAGTTCTTAAGGAAATCTATCAAGCCGAACCAAAAGTTTTTAGCGATTTGAGTCTTGAGCAGAAAAAGATATTTGTCCATTTTTTAAATCTAATTATTGACTCTGGAGAAAGAGATAGACTATTCAATATTTTAGGAGAAATAATTTCTCTAGATCCTAGTGATTTAGATCAACTATCTAAATCTTTGAAGGTGGCGAAGTTAACTAACATGATTAAAACCATAAAACTAATTGAAGATAGATTTATAGTTATAGAGGAATTAAGAAGATTAGTTTTTGATAAAAAACTAAAAGCTAACGAGTCTCACATTCAAAGATTTATTGAAAATCATTATTGGATTTTCGGAGAGCAATATCATCTTGTAACAGCTGAAGAGCCTAAATTTGAGAAGGCTTTACGTAGGTATATATTTCATTTAAAAGGTGAAAAATCTTCTATCTCAATTAGCCATCCCGATAAATTGGGGGAAATGGATATTTTTATGGTGCGTAAGCTAACGGCACCAAATTTAATTTCAAATATAGTTGTTGAACTAAAACATCCTGAAGTAAATCTGGGGGAAAAAGAACTTTCTCAAGTTAAGAAATATATGCGAGTAATTCTTTCTCAAGATGAGTTTAATGCATCTAATCGACATTGGACATTTATCTTGGTAGGAAATGGATTTGACTCAACTGGTTATATAGAGGGAGAACTTGCAAGTAAGAATGGAGAACCACATTTGGTTTTTAGCAATAATAAATATAAAATCTACGTCATGACTTGGAGTGAAATTTTTACAGAATTTGACGTAAAACATCACTTCCTTTATGAAAAGTTGCAGATAGAGAGAGATCTGTTCGTTATTGAAGGTTCTACATCGGAAGAAATTGTTGAAATTTCTAGGGAAAACTCTGCTGTTCAACCTTCAGCTATAGCTATACCTGAATAATAAGTGAACGCAACGATTGATTTGTAAAAACCTTGCAGGAGTTGCAGCAACAACTGCTCATACTCGCGATCGGCTAGAGACGCGATTTCATCATCTGACTTACCAAACAAACGTTTCCACAAGTTCATAACCCACTCATCCGCCAACACCCTCGACAACATCAGTTACTAAGATTTTAGCAACAATTACATTAATAGTAGGGGTTTAGCATTTGCGCCACCATATCTCAACTCATCACCAAAATCTCACTCCGCAAATGCTAAACCCTCTTCGCCTTAAACGATAAATTGTCCCTGCGTTGCGAGATTTGGGCTAAGCATTCCCAAACAAAGATATCTTAGAATTTGTAACTATCGGTGGGAATGCTTAGCCCCTACTAATATCAACATATCTTCTGGGCGATCTCCTATCTTGGTATTTTTATTATCAGAAATCGTTTTAATTATTACATCCCAACCCTCAATAAGTTACCCAAACATCATGATATGATTCCTATCGATGAAAACAGATACCCTATTTTATCAACTCTTCCAGTCATTTCACTCGCTACTCTTTGAACTCATCGATCGCCCAATCTCAGAAGCAGAAGGTTATCAATTCAGTTCCGCAGAAGTCAAAGAAAAAGCATTTCGGTTTGATGGCATTTTCACGCCCACCACCAACGACAAGCCGATCTTCCTGATCGAAGTCCAATTTCAGCCCAAAGAAGACTTTTACTGGGAATTTTTATCCGAAATATTTCTGTATCTTAACCAATACCGCCCCACCCAAAACTGGCAAGCCGTAGCCATATTCGCTAGACGCAGCATTGAGCCAGAAATCACTCACCACTTTCAAGATATCGTCGCATCCCCTAGAATCGTCCGTGTCTATCTAGAGGATTGGCTAGATCAAAAGACAAATTCAATCGGAATAGTCATTATTCAGCTAATTTTGGCATCACCAATCAAGACGATCGCATTAGCACAAGATCTAGCCGACAAAATCGAAGAAGCCGTCGATCCTGCTTTACAAGAACAAGTAGTAAAATTTATAGAGACCGTACTTGTCTATAAATTTCCCCAGCTAAGCCGTCAGGAGATTGAAACAATGTTTAACTACAGCGATTTGAAGAAAACCCGCGTCTATCAAGAAGCCAAAGAAGAAGGCGAGCAAATAGGTTTAAAAATAGGTTTGCAGGGACAAGTATCAATGTTGCAACGGATGCTAATTCGCAAATTTGGGCAGCTAAGCCCCAGAACTAGCAGTAAGATCTCTAAACTATCTGCGATTCAGTTAGAAAACCTTGCCGATGTCATATTTGATTTGCAAACCATCACTCAATTAAATACATGGCTTCGCAATAATCCTTGAGAACTAACGTCATGTTAAATTATAAAAATAAATGAAACCATCACAAAATCCCTGCCCCGATCCACTATCCTATCAAGTCCATTTTGCGGTGATTACTGTCAGCGATACTCGCACTCCTGAGACTGACAAAAGCGGTCAATTTATCAAGCAGTCGATGACTAATGCTGGTCATGTGCTGGAATATTACACGTTAGTCAAAGATGAACCCGACGAGATTCGTGAGCAAATGTATAAGTTAGCCGCGATCGCCGATCTTGATGCGATTATTCTCAATGGTGGAACTGGCATTGCGCCGCGAGATACGACTTATGACGCGATCGCCGCTTTGCTAGAAAAGACACTGCCTGGATTTGGCGAGATGTTTCGTTATTTGAGTTGGCAAGAGGTTGGCTCTAGGGCGATCGCCTCTCGTTCTGAAGCAGGAATCTATCAAGGGAAGTTAGTTTTTTCGCTCCCTGGTTCGAGTAATGCGGTGAAACTGGCGATCGAGCAGCTAATTTTGCCAGAGATTATTCATCTTGTGCGCCAGCTAAAAGGTTTGCACTAAATATAAATAAAGGGGGGCGCAAAGCGCCCCTTTATTTATATAAATCACCTAATTTAAGAACTTTTCCCGCTTCGGTTAAGGGAATGCGTGTATTCAGAGCTAGGCGATAGAAATGATTGAAGCGCGATCGCTCCACATTTATCGGTAAAGTCTCTTCTCTCTGTTTAGAAAATATTTTTTGAAATTCTGAATCAACTTCGCCAGTGAAGGGATCGCGGGTGGGGACAGGGCAACGCTGGCAGGGATTTGTGCCGAGAAACTGGACATCACCAATTTGAAATGGAACTGTTTCGCCAGATTTAGCAAATAAATGATCCTCCCAAAAAGCTTCTGTATCGCTAATCTCTAAGTTAGTCCGAAATCGGCGGCGAATTTGCTCAATACTAAATTGAGAACTTGCATACCAACTCTGCACAGTTTCCAGACTTGACTCAGAAATGATCGTTGCGCCCCATGCTTCAGGATCATCGGGAAATCCATTATTGACATTTTGACGTAGTTCTAAAGGTTGATTAAAAAATTTACTGAGCCAATTAGTAAGGGAAGTTCGATCTTGATCTAAATGGAACGTAAATATATCTTGGTGATCTTGGATTTGTAGATGAACTAGGCGATCGCCTAATTCGTAATTTGCACGAATTAAATGAATCTTCGGATTACGCTTGGCATTAATATATTTGCCATTTTTGTCAAATATGGCAAACTCGCGATCGCCTATTAATGCGCCACCAGAGGAAATCTGGACTTGATTTAAAGCGATCGAATCTAGAGATTTAACTGGGAAAATCAGAATTTTACTGAGCTTTGCCATAGTAGCGATAATTTTGGAACTTAAACAAATTTTTAAAAAGCATTACAAAGCAATGTGGGGGGGGGTAGCCAATATTGGCAACTATTTTTAATAAGTATTTTTAACTAAACCTTAACTATCCAAAAGCATCGAAATATAATATGGATAATTTAACAAAATCTTTTATTTTCGGAGCTTAAATGAGTAGACAGCCTCTTGTTGATAATCCAGCTAAAAACTCACAAGATCCTACCAGTAAATCAGTTCCGACTCTAGCAAATATTTGGGCGAAGAAGTATGTTCAAAATCTGCAATCAGATTCTCATAGCCAAGATATCAAGTCGAACAGTTTATCAGAAATTTTATCATCAGAGAGACGTGTGGCTACTGCTGCAAATTTGCTACAATCTTTACGATTTTCTAGCGCTCAGGCTTGGGCGAAGACTGAGAATCTACTGATGGGGCAGTTGCAAGCGCATGGTATTTCCGCAGACTTAATCGATCCTTGGCAAATTGCTACAGATTCCCGCTTTTTATTGGAGCAGACTTTACAGGTTTATACGCAAGATGCTGACAGTCGGCTTGTGGAGCTAGACTTGTCGGCTGATGGGCAGGATCGGAAGCTAGAATGCTACAGCCAACTACCAACGATTGGGCAACTGTCTGTAGCGATCGCCCAGAGTGTTGGCAAAATTCGCAAAAAATATACATCAGTCGATCCGCGTGCGATCGGTTTTGTGAGTATGCAATTTCATTACAGTGGGCAGATGCTCTTAGATTTACTGCCGCCACTAGAGCAATTGATGGTCAACTCTTACTTCAAAGTCATTGACGATCATCTGTATATGCCATTACAAAGATGCTATGAAGCGGCGGGAAATCTCGAATATGATGACATCGCCTTGGAATCTGTGCGTCATCTATTACCGCTAACGAGTGAACTTGCGCGGCAGGTTTCTCAAAAAACTTTGATCATGTACTCTGACTATCAATGCCATAGCGGCGTATTAAGTTCGCCTCAAGTGCGAGTTTCGAGTTTGCGTGACATTGAGATGTTCCAAGTTTATCTTTGTCTATGTGTGCTAGAAAAAAGCGTTGCTTCGATTCAGCAAGAGCTTTTCCCTCTCTGTGTAATGCTCTATCCCTCTTTAAAAGTTAGTTGGGAACTAGTGCGGACTTTGTTGAGATTGCTATCTCAAGAAATACATAGTCATCTTGACTCAAGGTATGTTTCAGAGTTTGAGCCATATCTGACCACTTTGAATGAAATGTTTGGTGATGATGTATTGCCTGAAGCCTGATATATTAAGCCTGTAGAGTTGATCTGAAAGCCACGCTTTGCGTGGCTTTCAGATCGAGTTTAGGTTTGAGCTAAGAACAGAAAGAATTAAGCATGACATGCATTTGTACGATTAGCCAAGCGATCGCCATTACATCGGCAACAGTTGCCAATATTGACGAAAACGCGCAAAAAAATATAGAAATAAGGGGCGTTATTTCCGATAGTCGCAAGCTCAAAGCTGGCGAATTATTCGTGGCTTTAACTGGCGAAAATTTTGATGGTCATGGTTTTGTGGCAACCGCGATCGCTCAAGGAGCAGTGGCGGCGATCGTTAGTCGTGCATGGGCGAATTCAGCCGCAGCATTAGGTCTGCCATTACTGATCGTTGATGACACGCTCACAGCTTATCAAGACCTAGCGCGTTGGTGGCGATCGCAGTTCGTGCGACCAGTCGTAGCGATTACTGGCTCAGTCGGCAAAACCACCACTAAAGAAATTATTGCGAGTATGTTGGCTTGTTACGTTGCACCTGATAAGCAAGTTCATAAGAGCCAAGCTAATCACAATAATGATATTGGTGTGGCGCAAACTTTACTGGCGATCGCCCCTGCACAGGATGATTTTGTAGTTGTAGAAATGGGAATGCGTGGCTTAGGCGAAATCGAGCGCCTCGCCAAAACAGCTATGCCGACGGTGAGCGTGATTACTAATGTTGGTACGGCGCATATTGGTAGATTAGGATCGCGAGAGGCGATCGCCCAAGCTAAATGCGAACTGCTTGCTGAGACTCCGATCAATGGCATAGCAATTTTAAATGCGAGTAATCCGCTTCTATTAGAAACTGCTGGCAAAGTTTGGCAAGGCAAAACGATCACCTATGGCTTAGGAGTTGGTGATGTCAATGGTGAACTAGTTGGTGACAAGTTACATGTGGAAGGTTTGACATGGGACTTGCCCTTAACAGGGATTCACAATGCTTTAAATTTTTTGGCAGGTTTGGCAGTTCTTAAAGCCCTAAATCTTGATTGGACTCACACAATTCAAGGTATTGGCAAACTCGATCTTCCTTTTGGCAGAGCGCAGTTATACGAATTGCCTCAAGATGTGAT
>JAJAZG010000149.1 GCA_026785865.1 Pseudanabaena sp. CAN_BIN31 | reverse complement strand
GTTGTGAACTTGCCGACTCCATGACCTTTAATCCCCAAAAATGGCTATGGGTAGCACGAACCTGTGCGATGCTAATCGTCAAAGATAAGCAACATTTAGTTGATGGTTTCGATAGCGAACTGCCATATATGGACGATCGCGCTCTGAATTTTGGCAATCTCAATTTGCAAGGGACAAGACGGACAGATAGCCTCAAATTGTGGATGGCTCTAAAAGCGATGGGGATTTCGGGTTGTCGATATCTAGTCGAGCGATCGCTCGATCTATCCGACAATTTGCGGCAATGGGTTGATGCTTCGCCAGAGTTAGAACTTGTCTGCGAACCAACTTTAAATATTATCTGTCTCAAATCTAGCGACCCGAATCTTAGTAATGCCGTCTTGCGCCAACAATGGATCGATGAAGGTAAATTATGGCTATCTCTGCCACTTTGGAAAGGCGATCGCATCCTCAAAGCCGTAGTCTTACATCCGTATGCGCGATAAAGCACTTACAGCAATTTCCAATCAAACGAACCAATAAACTTTTAAAAGGGTTGCGAAGCAACCCTTTTAAAAGTTTATTGGTTCTAGTTTGAGCGCAAAGCGCTGTAAACCTCGCCATTATTACCCACGATAATTTACAGTTAACAGTAAGGTGATGCAAAGCATCACCTTACTGTTAACTATTTTGAGATACGTCATGCTTTGCCCGTTTTGTCAGCATACTGATAGCCGTGTTTTAGAATCTCGTTCGGCGGAGGCAGGCTGTAGTATTCGCCGCAGGCGGGAATGTCTTAATTGTCAGCGTCGCTTCACCACCTACGAACGCATCGAATTTGTAACAATCATAGTTTTGAAACGAGATGGCGCTAGTGAGTCTTTTGATCGCTCCAAACTTTTGCGCGGCATGATCCGCGCTTGCGAAAAAACAGGAGTCTCGCAAACAACTCTAGAAACAATCATCGACGAAATCGAATCTCAACTGCAAGGACGCGATCGCCACCAAGTTAGCAGCGTCGAAATCGGGGAAATGGTGCTGCAATACTTACAAGATGTCAGTGAAGTCGCCTATGTGCGATTTGCTTCAGTATATCGACAGTTTAAAGGGGTACGAGATTTTACTGAAGCTTTAAATCATTTCGCCTTGGATGAACGATTATCCGAAAAATAAATATAGAAATTCCGACAGGATCTATTTCTAGAGGAATAAAACACATCAAAAGTGTATCAAGTTAAAGCACAAAAAATACAGAGTGACGAAAATTTGTAAAGAAAAGTTGAAATTTCTTATTTACCATGGCTATAATAACAATGTTTTATAACCCCGATTGCATTTCAGGGTCTAAATTAGGAGGTATTGATTTGGCAAGGAGACGTAAGCGGAAGAGTAGACGTCGCCAAGAAGGGCGCAAAATCCTAGAACATATTCCTCAATTCAGTATCGATAGCGGCGAAGATAAGCCTGTGACGGCTGCACGTAAGTACATTCACACCCATGGCATTCTTCCTCCAGCACTGTTGCTTGTAAGACGTAACGAGCATACAACAGATCGATACTTCTGGGCAGAAAAAGGACTATTCGGGGCACAGTATGTTGAAGAAAATCACTTCTTGTTCCCTAGTCTGAAACCACCTGAGGAAAGAGAAGTTGCACTTGTAGGCTCTAGATAAGGGCTCGTGCAGATAATACCTGTAAAATTTTTTGATTGCATCTTCCATAAGTGAGATGCGATCAAAAATTCTTACATTGCAAAGCGCTCAAATAAAACTCAAGTTTTTTGTAGTTTGGCTTCTTCGCAATCTGCTACAAATAAAAAAGAGTAAACATATGTTTGCTCTTTTTTATTTAAGACTTGCATTTTTTTGATTTTTTATCGTTAAGGCGATCGCTGAACATTTACAATTGTGCTGCTGGTTGTTTTTTCCAGCCTCTAGGCAATTTTAGATCGTCAGGATCAACATAATGACAAGCATAGTCATCCAAGCAGATCAATGCCCAGCCATTACCGTCGATATTAACCAATTTGTAAGAGGCTTGCAAAACAAAAAAACCCTTATGGTTACGAGTTTCGGGTTTGACTTTAACGTTTTCTAAGATCATTTTATTAACTTCCTTTTTAAAATTTATAGTGAGCTGAATATTAAAAACTTAGCAACATCAGTTACTTATGTCTGGATAGCCTAACATCCTTGACAAAAGAACTCTGTTAAGTTTTTCTGACAAGATTGCATTATTTATGAAGTTATATGATCTTAGATAAAGTTATTCGTTAAATTCAGCCAATTAAGATTAAGAAGTATGAACACCAATAAAAACTTTAAAAATAAGCAATTAGCTTAACACCCAGTCTCTAACCTTTTCAAGAGCTTTCCAGTCTGGACGACGGCGCAAACCCTCTTCAAAATTCTCAACAATTTCTGGCTTAATATCTTTCAAAATCATCAGCCAGTTTTGAGCAGCTTCGATTTGTTCGCGAACACCCTTTTGGGATAGCTCTAGCATCGCGATCGCTAGATTAATATGACCTTGAGGATCTTCAGGGGCGATTTTAACTGCTTTCTGTGCAGCTTTAAGAGCGAGCTTGGCGTTGTCGTCTAGCAAGTATAGCCAAGATAAACAAATCCAACCGCTAGCAACTTTGGGCTGGCGATCGCATACTTTTTCAAACACAGGAATTAATTCCTCGGCAGATTCACCTTGTTTGTAGCGTTCTAAACCGTTAATGAATAAATCTTCTGTAATTTCTGTATTCATCGAGCGAATCAAAGCTCCCAAGCCGTATTTTTGCCTTTGCAATATTATCACAAAGTTTGCTCACAACCAGTTTTGTTGAAAAAAATTGAACAGGCAAGGGGCTTAAGCCCCTTGTTAAGGCTATTGAAAATTGCCATTGTGATCAACTTGTTTTTACAAGCTGCATAAGGATTTAAAGTAGAGAGGACACTTTGTGTCCTCTCTACTTTTGTTTGGTTATGAGTCAGCGTATATCGATTATTAATGTTGGGATTGACACAACTAGCTATGCAGATACTTGCGATCGCATTACCATTCTCGCTCGGCAAGCAACATCTTGTTACATCGTGGCGGCAAATGTGCATGTGGTAATGACTGCTTATTGGGATCGTGCTTATCGTCAAATATTGGCTAATGCGGTGATCGTCACGCCTGACGGGATGCCACTGGTGTGGGCAATGCGATCGCTAGGTGCAAAAAATCAACAACGGGTTTATGGCCCCGATTTAATGTTGGCGTGGTGTGATCGCGCCGCCCAAGAAAATCTCTCTATTTATTTATTTGGCGCAACGTTGGCAACGCTTGAGAAATTAGAGCAGAATTTAAAATCACGATTTCCAGATTTAGCGATCGCGGGTAAACATGCCCCACCTTATTTTGATCTTAACGATCCCAAATTTGAATCACAATTAGCTGAAGATGTTGCGCTTATTTCTAAGTCAGAGGCAAAAGTTGTCTTAGTTGCCCTTGGTTGTCCTAAACAAGAATTTTGGATGAGTGCAGCCCAACCCCAATTACCATCCGTGATGATTGGGGTTGGTGCTGCCTTTGATTTCCATAGTGGACGGGTTTCGCAAGCACCGCGTTGGATGATGGCGATCGGTTTGGAATGGTTATATCGCTTTAGCCAAGAGCCAATGCGTCTATGGCAACGCTATTTAATTAATAATCCTTGTTTTGTAGTTTTATTTGGAATCCAACACTTAAAACGAATTTTGAAGTAAAGCCCAAAAAGGAGTGGCGCAGGCTGCGCGTGCGCCACTCCTTTTTGAGTTTAGACTTACTTACTAGTCAAGTTGGGCAAGATAATCAGTAAGTAAGTGGGCGAAAGAAACCTTAAAACCCAAAAAGCTGTAGCGCGCGCTACAGCTTTTTGGGTTTTGGGTTCTTGCTTACTTACTGATCAATGAAGCGAATTTTGTGATGCAAAATTAGGTAAGCGCAGCAGAGGGATATCAGAGTGAGTAGCGATCGCAAACCAACTAAGAAGCACAACGATAAGTGTGCAAAAAAATATGATATTCGGGCAGGTAACCAGATCAAACAATGGTCTATGGTCGAGTTCAACTGGTTGCGAGCGCTATTACTGATTTTTAGCGATATTTTGGGATTGGCGATCGCTTGGAAAGGATCGCTGAGCCTTAGTCAAGGCTTTTCACCTTTGCCGCCAGAACTTAATTGGGGAGAATTTGCGGGATTAACTGGTTTGTTTTGGGCTTTTGCGGCGGCGATCGTCACAGGATTTGCTTACCACAACTTTTATCGCGGTCAGTCACAATGGCGCAACTATGTAAAACAAGCACAATTTATTAGCACCATTTATATGTCATCTTTGGTGGTTTGCTATTTTTACGACCCAAAGGTTGACGCGCCGCGATCGCTGTTTTTTCCTGTATGGATTGGCAGTGTGGTGATGATTATCGGACTACGCTTGCTCTTAACTTTGCTCTTCGATCAGTTTGCGATCGCGAGAACTCATACTCCTGTTTTTATCATTGCCCCAAGCGATCGCCTGCCATATTTAGCAAGTATTATCGAAAAAAGAACAGGCTATAAAGTTGTTGGGGTGCTGACATCTTCTCTCGCAAATACTTCACATTCTATGCAATCAATCATTAATTCAGGAGCGAAAGAAGTAATTGCTGAAGGATTGCCTGAAACTCAATTAGCTTCACAGTTATATTGGCAACTTCGCAATGAAGGAATTGGGCTAAGGCTAGTTCCATCTAGCTTAATGCTGCTACATCGGCGCGGCATTCCAGAAATTTTTGCATCAATGCCGATGATTCGGATTGAGTCATCACTGTTAGCCAATTGGGAATATATCTTTAAGCGTTGTTTGGATTGGGTCGCCGCTTTGATCGGGTTGATCGTTTTATCGCCTGTATTTATCGGCATTGCGATCGCGATTAAAACTAGTTCCAAAGGAAGTGTATTCTACAGTCAAGATCGCATTGGATTGCAAGGGCAATCTTTTCGGATGTGGAAGTTTCGTAGCATGTTTATGGATGCTGATCGCCGCCAAGCCGAACTGGAGCATCTCAACAAAAGTTCTGATGGAGTCATGTTCAAAATTGAACGCGATCCACGCATCATTCCGATTGGACATTTTTTGCGCTGTACGAGTCTTGATGAGCTTCCCCAACTATTCAATGTGTTACTCGGACAGATGAGTCTCGTTGGTCCGCGTCCTTTGCCTGTGCGTGATGTCGCTAGATTCACGAGTTGGCATCATACTCGCCATCTGGTCATGCCAGGAATTACGGGTTTATGGCAAATTTCGGGGCGATCGGATTTAGACACAATTGATGATGTCGCAAAGCTGGATCTCTTCTATATAGATCGTTGGTCGCTAAACTTTGATTTAGAAATTCTGGTTGAAACCATACGATTGGTTCTATTTGGGAAGGGAGCATATTAAAAACTCAAAAAGCTGTCGCTCAGCGTGCGCCAAAGCTTTTAAGGTTTCTTTTGCTACAAAGTGTTACAAGAAACATAGCTTTTAGAGATTACTTGCTTATAATTCAAGTGTAAATCAACCGAAAATCTTGATAGAGTTAATGAGAATGAGCGACGAACAAAAATCAGGGCTTGGTGGATTTGTAAGCGGCTTGCAGCAAAAAACTGGAGAAGTAGCTGAAGGCATCAAAGAAAAGGCTCAGGATGTTATTGGCGAAGAAAATTCTAAAAAAGTTTCTGATGTCTTAAATACAGATGTCGGTGCGATCGCTAGAGATTCTGCTGGTAAAGCAGTTGATGGTCTAGAAAAATTGACTGGTCGTGACATTGATGGCGACGGCGATATTGGTGGTAAGCCTAAGGTTTAGTGCTACAGCAATCGTTGAATTGCAATAAGCCAAAAGCAGATGAAGTTCCGATCGCCTCTAACATCATCTCAATCAAAAAGCGATCGCCACTCCACAAAAGAAACAGCGATCGCCACACGGAACAACTAAAAATTCCATGTTAATGAAGTTATCTTGGTGGTGGAACACTACCCCTGTTAAGGTGAGATTTAGTGAAATTGCAATGAATCAAAGCAGATTTCCAGTATAATCCAAGTCAAGAGCTAAAAACAATCGCTAAGAGAGAATAGAAAATGATTAGTGAGATTTTTGAAAGATTTGTAGAGCAGACACCAGTGACGGTTATGGTCAGAGCAATTATGGAACGGAGCTTTGCGCCAGAGCAACTGGAAAAATTGTTTAAAGATACGGCTCAAGCGCAATACACGAAAAAGCTGCTGTTTTCAAACGTTGTGGGATTAATGAGTTTAGTAGTCTGCGGCATATATCCATCAGTAGGAGCAGCATATCGAGGCTATGAGAAAGTAGTCGGGGTATCAAAAGTAGCGCTGTACGCGAAGATCAATAGATTAGAACCAAGAATTTCGCAAGCCTTAGTAAGATACAGCAGCGAGGAACTTTCAACAATCAAAACAGAATTTAGGCAAGTAAAGAATAGTATTCTCGAAGGATATGAAGTACGTATAGTAGATGGGAATCATATCGGAGGAACAGAACATCGGTTAAAAGTATTGCGAGAGGAATCGTCTGGAGCATTGCCAGGACAAGCAATAGCGGTATTAGACCCGCAGCGAGAATTAGTTGTAGATG
>JAJAZG010000148.1 GCA_026785865.1 Pseudanabaena sp. CAN_BIN31 | reverse complement strand
TAGGAATTGCCTTAAACAGAATTATAAAAATTGGGATTGCAATAATCCAAATCAGAATATTGGTTAATAGATCGAACACGATCCCTCCAAAATTCTCGACTAGTCCTTGTGCTGAACTGACGGTGAAACCGTCAGTGAAATATGCTAGTCAATAGAGTTACATCTGTAAAGGGTTTTAAAAAGGTTTTATCAGGCTTTTTCTGACAAGCTCATGATGTGGGAGCGTGGCAGAGCAATGCTTCAAATTTATGAGCTTTAATGTAAGAGAGATACTTTATGCCTCTCCTATTTTTTTAAGCTTTAAATTATATGCCCGCTAAAGAAGAATTACGTTTACCCAGTTGGTTGCGCCCACAAATTGGCAAAGCTAGTGAAATCTCTGAAGTTCAGCAAATCATTAAGCAACGCGGGATTCACACAATTTGTGAGGAGGGGCGCTGTCCTAATCGGGCGGAATGTTATGCCCAGAAGACAGCGACTTTTTTGTTGATGGGCCCAACTTGTACCCGTGCTTGTGGTTTTTGCCAAGTTGATAAAGGGCATCAACCACTGCCACTCGATCCTGATGAAGCGAAAAAAGTGGCGGAGGCGGTGAATTTATTGGGCTTAGATTATGTGGTGCTGACTTCGGTAGCGCGAGACGATTTGGCAGATCAGGGGGCTAGCTGTTTTGTGGATGCAATGCAGGAGATTAGGCGATCGCGTCCAAATGCCAAAATCGAAGTATTGACTCCCGACTTTCGCGGCGATCGCCGTTGCATTGAGACAGTGGCTTTGGCTGCGCCTGTTTGCTATAACCACAATATTGAGACTGTGCAGCGTTTGCAGGGTAAAGTCCGCCGTGGTGCGAAATACGAGCGATCGCTGTCGGTTTTAGCGATGGTGAAGGAGGTCGATCCCCGCATTATTACCAAGTCGGGGCTAATGGTGGGGCATGGTGAAACCGTCGAGGAACTTACTGAGGCGATGCAAGATCTAGTGGCGATCAGTTGTAGTTCGTTGACGATTGGGCAATATTTACGTCCATCCCTTGAGCATTTGCCTGTACTCAAATATTGGACTCCTGAAGAGTTTGACCAATTAGGGGCGATCGCGAAGCAAATTGGGTTTACCCATGTGCGATCAGGTGCTTTGGTAAGGAGTTCTTATCACGCCAGCCAAACCGTATAAAAAAATAGCGGGAAATGGCAACGTTCAGTAACGCCATTTCCCGCTAACTCTTGTTCAATGAAACAATTGAGACGCATGTATAACTTCCCACGAAGCGAAAAGGGTTTTCATCAGCTAAAGTGCTTATTTGAAATGTTTTCTGTATCAGCATTTTGGCTTGATTTATCAAATTAGGAATGGCGCTTTGCGCTATTCCTAATTGCTATACCAAATGCTTTCAATGCGATCGCTAATACCAATAGCGATATCGTGTGTTTCCGCCAAAATTGTCACATGACCAAGTTTGCGTCCACCCGATGATTGTTTTTTGCCATACCAATGAATATGCGTATTGGGGAAACTCGCGATCGCTTTGCGTTTATCTAAATAATCAGCATCGACACCAGACGCATCCTCAAAGCCGAGTAAATTGACCATCACGGCTACAGGAGCAACCATTGACACATTACCAAGGGGCATCCCACTGACCACGCGCAATAATTGCTCAAATTGCGAAGTTTGGCAGCCTTCGATCGTGTAATGGCCTGAATTATGGGTGCGCGGTGCAATTTCGTTAACGCTGATTTCGCCTGCGGATTTCAAGAAGAATTCGATGCCAAATACACCAACTGCATCAAGGGTGGTCACGATTTGCTCGGCAATAGTTTTCACTTTTTCGCTAACCGTAGAATCAATCCGTGCAGGGGCGATCGTGCGGCGACAAACTTGATTGGTTTGCAAAGTCTCGACCACGGGATAGATGACTATTTCGCCTGATTGCGATCGCGCCGCAATCACCGCAATTTCGCGTTCAAAGGGAATAAATGCTTCGGCGATCGCTGGCGCTCTGTGCATACTTTCCCAAGCCGATCGCAAATCTATTTGATTTTCAATTACCCAAGTTCCTTTACCGTCATAGCCATGTCTTCTGGCTTTGAGAACTAATGGATAGCCTAAGTATGCCGCCGCCGCTAAAAGTTCTGATTCACTATCCACGCTATAAAATTCGGGTGTGGGAATATGGCGATCGCGAAAATATTGGCGTTGGTTGAGTTTATCAACAGCGATCGCCAAAGTTTCTAATCTTGGTAAAAATAATAAGCCGCGATCACTAAGCTTTTGCAAAGCCACAAGATCGACAAATTCATTCTCAAAGGTAATCGCTTGGCAATGCTCAGCGAGCTTGGCTGTAGCGATCGCATCAGCAACATCACCATAAATTACGAGATCGGCAACATTCACGGCTGAGTCATCAGGACTTGCTGCTTGCACAGTTAGTTCAATTCCAAGATGCTTAGCAGCGATCGCCATCATCCATGCCAACTGACCGCCACCAATTACTCCGATTTTTTGCCGAGTCGCCACTAAAAAATTCCTGAATTAATATTTTTATAATTTAACAAATAGCGTTTCATTATAGCTTGACGGTTCCGCTATCTTAAAAAACGAAAAAATGAGTAGCGCCGCTACTCATTTTTTGTTACAGCCTATTGAGGGTTTTAGATATGCGCGGCGCGTTTGTAAGCTTCATCCAACACTTCGCTGAGAGTTGGGTGCGCGTGAACAATCGTCGCTAATTTCTGCACAGTGGCGCGATCGCGTATTGCCGCAGAAGCTTCATGAATCAAATCTGAGGCATGAATACCAATGATATGTGCGCCCAAAAGCTCGCCTGTATCGACACGGTAAACAATCTTGGCAAGTCCATCAGTTTCTCCCTCAGCGATCGCCTTAGAATTTCCCTTAAAGTAAGACTTCGTAGTCGCCACCTTAAAGCCTTCCAGAGTTCCCTTTTCTTTAGCCTGTGGCTCAGTCAAACCGACAAAGCTAATTTCAGGATGCGTAAAAGCAGCCGCAGGAATACTTTGGTAATCAACCGTTGCCGTGCGATCGCAAATATTTTCTACCGCCACAATGCCCTGAGCCGAAGCCGCGTGAGCGAGCATCATCTTGCCAGTCGCGTCCCCGATCGCCCAAAGATGTGGAACTGAGGTCGCCATCTTGTCATCAATATCAATAAATCCGCGTTGATTTGGCGCAATACCCACGCTTTCTAAACCAAGATCTTTAGTAAGCGGAATCCGACCAGTTGCGACAAGACAAGCATCAACTTCTAAAACTTCAACTACTTTCTTCGTTTTAGCATCGGTAAGTTCAATCTTAACTGGCGAACCTGCGGTGATTTTAGTCGCGAATACACCTGTTCTCGTTTCAATGTCGCGAGGCTTCAGCAATATACGCTCTGCGATCTTGGCAATATCTGGATCAAACCCCGGCATCAATATATCTAACGCTTCGATCATCGTCACTTCTGAACCAAGCGCCGTATAGACATCTGCAAACTCTAGACCAATATAGCCGCTACCGATGATCGCAATCCACTGCGGTAAAGCTTCCAGACGCACCGCCTGATCGCTAGTAAACACAGTTTTGCCATCAAGCTCAACACCGCGTGGCACAAATGGCTCGGAACCTGTCGCGAGAATAATATCCTTGGCTTTATAAGTCTTGTCGCCAACGCTGACGGATTGCACACCCGCCACCCGACCGCGACCTTGCAAAATATCTACGCCTAATTTTTTAAGGCTATTGGTTAAGTCACCGCGTAACTTCAGCACTAAGTTATCGGCATGACTGGCGATCGCGCTGCGATCAAAAGTCACCTCACCGATATCAATACCCAGCGCCTTGAGGTGAGACTTTGCCCGCATTTCGCGCACCCGACCCGAAGCCGCCAACAATGCCTTTGAGGGAATACAGCCACGATTGACACAAGTTCCGCCCATCACACCATCTTCAACGATCGCCGTCTTTAATCCACAGGCAACGGCATGAAGTGCTGCACCATGTCCACCAACACCCGCACCAATAATGATCAAATCGTAATCAAACTTTTCCGACACCTAATCTTTCTCCAGTTAAATCGAATACTAGAATAAAATACTATTCTGCATCGTTTTGGTACTGTGATAGCGTCAGTCAACGTAAGTAGTCTTCAGTAAATTCCTTTAAGCGTATGCAAATCCCTAACATTGAACACGCAGTAATTGATTCATCTAAGTTGACTGATTACTTACTAAATGTTGACCATAAATGAGGCGGGTCAAAAGCAAAATTACTAATCCAATTTGGCTATACTCCTGCTCACTGGCAACAATTAGAAACAGACATCCGAAATTTTCACTTAACAGCAGATGTTAATCTTGTTAAAGAGACGATGTATGGCATGAGATATGAGGTAATCGCTAATTTGATTACTCCAAGCAATAGACGCATACTTGTCAAAACCGTTTGGCAAATAGATATAGGTACAGACTTTCCTCGATTGATTACTTTAGTTCCTGAATAATGAAGTTGTATTTGGAGCCTGAAATGAATTTTTCTCTCTACTCTGACGTAATTTTGCTCAATGACCTTCCAGAAGAAGGTTTATTTACTGGAGATATTGGTACTGTGGTTGAAAGACATGATGCTAGCGGTTTAGAAGCAGGTTATAGCGTAGAGTTTTTCGATATGCTTGGTAATACTGTTGCGGTTGTCACATTACCCATGAGTTATTTTCGTATGCCAACTTGTGCCGATCGCCCCACAGTTCGACTTATGGCTAGTGCTGCATAAAGCAAGATGAATAGTTCTAATCAACTTTTAACCCTAACTTCTTGGATGGCGGGTGAATTTAGTAACCGCGAGCAAGCGCTCGATCAACCTATATGGTTTGTGAATTTAGTCTGGTGGCAACGACCAATTCCTCATGAAATTTTCGGGGGAGTTACTTTGTTTGCTGAGCAAGCTAATATCCTCAAAAGCGATCGCCCCTATCGTCAGCGCATTCTGCAATTCATTGAAACCGATGGCAAGATCCAAGTTAAATATTGGGGCTT
>JAJAZG010000147.1 GCA_026785865.1 Pseudanabaena sp. CAN_BIN31 | reverse complement strand
TACGAAGGCGATTACGAAGCAGATTGTTGCTGCCAAGAGGCAAGGGATCATAATTACGCCGAACCAGCCGACATAAAGGCGGTTGTTGGTGCTGGTGATCCAGTTACAAAACTGGTCCCAGATAGATGCGCTTTCGCGTCTCTGTACTGCTGTTGTCATGATTGCAAATAATCCTTGTGGGAATGTATGAGTTATGAAAATTTATAATTAAGCTCTCGCTTACTAATTACATTAATCCAATTGTTGCGTAATGTAAATAGATCAAATGTTAAATCTATCTATAGTTCGATGCGATCGCTCACAAGCCCCAACAGTTTAGAAATGACCGAGCATTTTCACTTCGGTTTCCAACACTACGCGATCGCTGATCACAGATTTAATGTGTTCTATGAGACTGAAAATATCTTGAGCCTTTGCATTGCCGAGATTGACGATGAAATTAGCGTGTAATTCTGAGACTTGAGCATTGCCGATTTGATAGCCCTTTAGTCCTGCATCTTGGATTAATTTTGCGGCAAATTGGGGCAGAGGATTACGAAAGACACTGCCACAGTTGGGCAAGTGGTAAGGCTGTGTAGTATGTCTTGCTTTGAGTTTTGACTCGGTGTTAGAGGCGATCGCCTCTGGGTCGCCGCCTGTCTGAAATTTAAAAGTCGCGCTAGTAACTAATTGCGGTGAATCTTGTAAGGCTGATGTGCGATAGCTGAAATTTAAATCTTGAGGATAAAGTAGCTTGGTTTCACCAGTTAGGCTAACGGTTTGGGCTGACAGTAAACAATCAGCAGCCGATCCGCCCTGCGCTCCTGCGTTCATCACCACTAATCCGCCCACAGTTCCCGGAATACCGATCGCCCACTCAAAGCCAGTCCAACCATGATGAGCAATTTGCATCGCTAAACGCGCCACGGGTTCACCTGCGGCGGCGGTGACTTGTCCTGATTCTTTGTCAAACTCAATCCCGCGCAAATGTCGGGTGCAAACTACTAAACCTGCTAAGCCTTGATCACTAATTAAGAGATTGCTACCCGCGCCGATAATCGTGATCGGTAATTGGCGATCGCTTGCCCATGCGAGACTTTCAGCTAACTCTGTAGATGAGCGTGGCGAAATGAAATATTCAGCCGCACCCCCAACGCGCATCGAAGTTAAACCTGCAAGAGATACATTTGAGCGTATTTGAACTGGAGTTTTAAGATCGACTGACATTGAGTTGAGAACAAAGCTAGTTTTGAGTGATTTCTTGCATAGTTGGCGCGATCGCCTGATTGAGATTGCCAGCGCCAAGAAATACGGCGAGATCACCAGCCCGTAAATTTTTTACTAAAAATGCTTGCACATCTTTGAGGGTTGGCAAATAATGCACTTGAGCGCCTAGAGCATGAACCGAGGCGATCGCCTTGGCAACTTGTGCGCCCGTAATCTTGCCATCATTGATTTCACTAGCGGCATAAATATCAGTGACGATTACCATGTCAGCATCTGTAAAAGAATGACTAAATTCTTCTAAAAATCTGAGCGTGCGGCTGTAACGATGGGGCTGGAAGATGGCGACAACTCGACTGGTGGTGTTTTGCTGTCTTGCAGAAGCGAGAGTCGCAATAATTTCGCTAGGGTGATGGGCGTAGTCATCGACAAAAGTAATCCCGTTATGCACGCCTTTAATCTCGAAGCGGCGACTAGCACCGATACAATCAGGTAATGCATCGGCGATCGCTTGCCATTCAATGCCAACATAACGCGCTACGGCGATCGCAGCTAAAGCATTACTGAGGTTGTGCTTGCCAAGTAATCCTAACGAAATCCGACCTAAAGTTTTGCCGCGTTCGATCACTACGGCTTGTGTATCCGATGGTGTGTACTGCACATCGCTAACGGTATAGTCGGCGGTGCGATCGCTCAAACTATAGGTGATATCTGAGTGAATATTTGCCTTCACATTTGGACAATCAATACAGCCAATCACAACTTCACAACGTTTGGCAAAAGCTTGAAATATCTCTACTACTTGCTCAAGGTTTTGGTAATGATCGGGATGATCTAGCTCAATATTGGTGATAATGCCGATATGCGACAAAAATTTAACTAAAGTGCCATCGGATTCGTCAGCTTCGGCAACTAAATATTTGCCACTGCCTAAGCGAGCGTTTCCATTCCATGCGCTAACTTCGCCGCCGATGATGATACTGGGGTCAAGTCCCGCTTTGAGCAACAAAAAACCGACTAAGCTGCTAGTTGTAGTTTTGCCATGTGTACCCGCAACGGCGATCGACTGAAATTGTTCGATCAAAGCTGCTAATAAATCGGAACGATGCAAAACTGGTAAGCCGTTAGCCACAGCGATCTGAAATTCAGGATTTTGTTGATTGATCGCTGTCGAACAGACAACTTGAGGCGGACTTGCAAGATCGATATTATCGGCATGATGCCCTTCAAAAACTTTTACGCCAAGATCCTGTAGCTTTTGAGTGATGCGATTGCTACTAAGATCAGAGCCAGAAACCGTAAAGCCTTGCTTTGCCAGAATATAGGCGATCGCTGACATGCCGATCCCGCCAATACCCACAAAATGAAACGGTCTACCGCTGAAATCAACTGGACTCAGCATTTATACTTTTTACCTACCAAATAACGAGCCTAATAATAACAGATCGAAAGGTATCGATTTGCGTCACCTTTTGAGTTAAACCATCAAAGTCTCTTATTTTTGCTGAAGATCAGTTCCATGCCGCATATTAATTTGCGCTTCCAAGTAGTTTATGTAGTCTCGATGCTAGGGATTTGATGATGCCATTGGGGTAAGACTCTTTAGAAGAGGCGATCGCTGCCTCAATGTCGGCGACAACTTCTGACGGGAGATCGAGGATTCTGACTAATCTTTGATAAGCGGCGGCTTCATCGAGATTAACCATTGGTTCGTCAGGATTGCGGCGACTGGCTTGGATGACTTGATAGCCAAGTCTTAGGGTCATTTTTCGATCTTCAATACTTTTGATGTTGGGAATGACTTCTTCTAGAGAAATATTTTGTCCCAAGTAGTCTCTAAGACTGGTTTTCAAGGTACTGCGCTCTGCCTCAGTTTTGGCAAATAGTACTGCAAATTCATCAAGCATCACCCGAATTTCATCAGGTTCCAGCTTGCCATCAGCCCAAGCCATAGCAGCTACAGCCCGAAGCATATCCATTTGACGGGGGCTAATCAGAGGGGGAAGTTCTTGCGGTGTCATAGATTTACCGTAGTTTTTGTTTGATTAAATCGACATTTACGGCGCTTAGATCAACTTGAATTTCTAAGCGCTGTTTCTCGTCGCGAAATAGGAGTACTGCATCACCATTGGGTTGAATGAGGCTGCCAAATTGCGGATCGGTGACTTGAATCTTTTGGTAGACAATTTTGGGCAGGGTGATGCGGAGTTGATAATTTCTGCCTGACGATGGCATTACATCTAATTTTTGGTTAAAGAGATCGAGTCTGAGGTAACCAACTGAGATATTACGCTCTTCGGGACTATTGGGTTTAAACCAATAGAGTGTGATACCGCGCAGGGTTGCATTTTGGATTGAGAAGGTTTCGTCAAGTGCTTGTTTGTTCCAGTCGATCGCATCTCGACTAGTGTTTTCATCGAGGGGACGTTGTTGCCAGATAATTTCTTGTCCCGCAAGGGATGTCCACCACTGGGCAATACGAGTAAGATTGGCTTCAGCATCAGGATCGGTGCTGCCAAGTGTCCAAGTAATGGTTGAGTCCATTAGTTTTTTAGGTGCGCTTATTTGTCATTTCCGTAGAGAATAAGAGCATAGCAGATACGTTTGAGGAGAATAAAAGAAATGTTTGGAATTGGCTGGCCAGAGGTAATTGTGATTTCGCTTGTGGGTGTGGCAATTTTTGGGGCAAAGCGAATCCCTGAGATTGGTCGCAGTGTGGGGCAAGCCTTGCGAGGTTTTCAAGATGAAGTTAAGAACAACGGTGAAGATAAAAAAGATTAGTAATTTTCAGCGTTAGTACAGATAATTTTTAAAAGTGCCGCAAAGCGGCACTTTTAAAAATTATCTGAGTTCTATGGCAGCGCAAGGCGCTGTACTAATTTGAAATTTTTTGAGCATCTCCACATAGGATGAGCCTTGAGCTATTAGCTGAATCAGACGATCTTCGGGTAAATCTTCTAGGTATTCTTCATCTATATCGATATTTTGTGACTCTTCGCAAGATGGCGATCGCATTGGTACTGAGAGATTAATCTTGAGATGTTGTGGCGGAATATTGATTAATTTGCTTGCCCATTCGATCGCTACCACACCGAGAGGAAAATCTTCACCGCGCCAATATTCTTCCAAATGTAGGCTGGGAACTTGAGATGGCTCTAGGCGATAAAGATCGATGTGATAAAGCGGCAAGCGACCTTCGGTATACTCATCAATTAGCGTAAACGTTGGACTAGTTAGCCTCGTACTAATGCCGAGAGCGCGACCAAATGCTTGCATAAAAGTGGTCTTACCACTGCCAAGATTGCCTTCGAGCAGAATAATTGTACCTGCGGTGATAACTTGGGCGAGTTGCGTGGCGATCGCTTGGGTCACACGAAGATTATCGGCATAAAGTTCGATTTTTACTGTCTCAGTCATAATTCGGGTAAACTTTTTATACTATTGTGCGAATCAAAGCTTTTATGGATACGGATATTCTTCAGTCACTCGCTCATCTCGATCAAAGTGGTCAAGCTCAGATGGTAGACGTGACTCAAAAATTACAAACGGTGAGACGGGCGATCGCCACATGTGAAATCTCGATGAAAACAACCACATTGGACGCAATTCAGGCAGGAAATTTACCGAAAGGGGATGTCTTGGGTACGGCTAGATTGGCGGGGCTTATGGCGGCGAAACAGACCTCAAATTTGATTCCTATGTGTCATCCGCTTAATCTAACTAGCGTTGATATCAAGATTATCTTAGATGAAAATATTCCTGGTTATCAGATTGAGGCCGAGGTCAAGACTAAGGCTGAGACTGGTGTGGAAATGGAAGCGCTGACTGCGGCTATGGTCACGGCTTTGACTTTATACGATATGGCAAAGTCTTTAGAAAAGACGATGGTAATCTCCAATGCTAGGTTAATTCATAAAAGCGCCGGAAAATCAGGTGATTTTAATGAGCCTAAAGGAGACTATTGCGATATTTAAAAACTAGAGGCGGCGCTGCGCGCCGCCTCTAGTTTTATTCGGCGACCTTGTGACCTGCGATCGCAATTAATTCCCGAATTTTCGTTTCAGGCAATTGACTATTGATATCTAAAGACTTAGTTGTTGCTTCACCTGTAACTATTGCCGATGCATCGACAGCTTGAATGGCTTTGGTAATAGTTTCGATACAGCTAGCGCAGCCAATCGAAGGAACTGAGAGTTTTAAAATCATAAGAAGTTAATGTGAAAGATATAGCGATCGCAATTATAGCTGAGTCGAAAAATACACGCGACTCGCTGCGTGCGATCTTTGGGTTTTGATATAGCGAGTTCGGTAAACCACACTATAGGCATTGCAACCATTTCGGTTAAATTGGCACTCAGTCAGCTAGAGTGCTAAACCACTCTAAACAAAGCCGAAGAATGTTAGTCAACTGAGTGAATATAAATGGCAACAACGACATTAAACGTAACTACCGTAAAGCCTTTAGCCGATCGCGTATTTATTAAAGTAAGCGCTAAAGAAGAAAAAACCGCAGGTGGAATTTTCTTGCCTGAAACCGCCAAAGAAAAGCCCCAAGTTGGCGAAATCGCGGCAGTAGGACCTGGTAAGCTCGACGACAAAGGCGATCGCCAAGCTCTCGAAGTTAAAGTTGGCGACAAAGTTCTTTACTCCAAGTACGCTGGCACTGACATCAAACTTGGCACAGACGAATATGTGCTGCTAGCCGAAAAAGATATTTTAGCGATCGTTGCTTAATTTATTTGTAGAGCGCGAAGCGTTCTAGTTCTACAAAATTTCTGTCAATCTCTAATAACTAATTAAAACAAAATCATGGCTAAGAGAATAATTTATAACGAAGATGCCCGTCGCGCCCTCGAACGCGGTATGGACATCTTGGCTGAAGCCGTTGCTGTAACCCTCGGACCAAAAGGTCGTAACGTAGTTCTTGAGAAGAAATTTGGTTCTCCTCAAATCGTTAATGACGGCGTAACCATTGCTAAAGAAATTGAACTAGAAGATAACGTTGAAAATACTGGCGTAGCTTTGATTCGTCAAGCTGCTTCTAAGACTAACGATGCTGCTGGCGATGGAACCACCACCGCAACCGTTCTCGCCCATGCGATCGTTAAAGAAGGTTTGCGTAACGTCGCGGCTGG
>JAJAZG010000146.1 GCA_026785865.1 Pseudanabaena sp. CAN_BIN31 | reverse complement strand
GAATCAGTATTGGTTTGCTACTAGCACTAACGCCTAGCGCTTTTGCCGTAACACCTGTATCGATTGATCAAGATGCTGGTGTGCCTTGGTCGAATGTTGTCGAGAACCCTTTTGACGGCAAACTTGTCTACGATAAACACTTCAGCGATGATTTTGCTTTTGTGACTAGCTGGTCAAAACAAGCAATTAAGGCAACATATACAGAATATTGGTCAGAAATTATCGGTTATCGCCAAGTTTGGCGAAGTCGTCGCGTCTGGCGGCACGATCGCTATTTTGATGACCGCTATCGCGATCGCGAAGCTATCTATGAAAAAAGATCGCGATCACGATCGCCCAAAGCCCTATTATTCAGCTCTCAAGGCAAAATTTATACTTATGCAGCAGGCGCAGTCGCTCCTGAACTATTGGCAGTGCTAGCAAATTTCCCCGCAGGTAACACAACAATTCGTGCTGTTTGGGATAACGATCAAACTACAGACTTTCCCATCGGCGCGGGTACGGTCGAATCATGGAGGTCTATTTTTAAAGCCGAGCCACAACCGCCTCGGTTTGGTAATTAAATCAAAAAGCACCCGAAGGGTGCTTTTTGGTTTATAGGGTTTGTTCGTTATTGGGGCGCGGACGGACACGGGTAGGGGTGGTGTCAGGCTCAGGCAAAGGCATGTATTGATTGCCAGTAAAATCTTTGGTGACTCGCAAGCGTTGGCTGGCGATCGTAATGCCAGACTCACGCACTAGAACCACCGAGATCCAGCGATCGCCTGACGAAAAAGGAGCTTGACCGATTTTAAACACTCCACCTGCACGCAGGGGACGGAGATTGATTGTATTGTCGTTGAGATAATTTTTGGCTTCAACAGGTTCTTCGAGCGCTGCACCAAGTAATAGGCTTGTCCCCAGCGGCTCAGTGACGATCGCATCAAGAACATACTGACGACCTACGCCGATCAGTTCAGGCACTTTCAGCTTGACGGGGGGCGGCGCATCACCACTACTGAGCGAAGACTGCTCCCCTAAAATTTTTTGAGACATAACCTGTAGCTGACCATTAATATTTTTATAGGTTTGGGTAGAGGTCAATCTTGCCTCTAACTTGAAGTTATCGTTCTCAGTCCCCTTCTCACCCACAACCATCGTCACAGTTTCCGCAGTAATTAGGTCGCCCTGTTTTTCCCATTTTGAGATTTCGGTGCGATAGCTAATATTCTTGTAACGCTGCCAGAGTTCGCTCAATACCTGCTTATAGCGATCGCGGCTTAGCCCATCGGAGTGGTTAAAAGTCGGCGCGTAATACTTCATCACCGTATCAATATCTTGCTTACTGGCAGCTTGATCCAGCGCATATACGACATTTGAAAGTTCGGCTGGCGCAGGTTTAGATGATTGGGCAGCAAGCACAGGATTGGCGATCGGCGCAATCGTGGCAACTACAGCAGAAACAAATAACAGACTAATTCTTTTGAACATGCGTAACTCTAATGAATAACCTGTGACGATCAATTGATATAGTGTCTCATTTATTTCCAAGATTTTTAACACCGCATGGGGTGAATATCTACTTTATTTGAGGCGATCGCCCTAATTGCGCGGGTTCGCTGATCGCCAGAGCATCCTGATTGACAGGCAAGAATTTAACTTGCGCCCCGATATAAGCGATCGCGTCCTTGTTGTTTTGCCTGATAGAGATTGTGATCTGCGATCGCAATGATAGCCTCTGGAGATATATCGTCACTGGGAATCAGGCTGGCAATACCTAAGCTAATCGTCACATTCGGACTGACTTTTGATGCGGCATGGGGGATTTTTAACTCGTGGATAGACTGTTGGATTAATTCGGCAACGGCGATCGCACCTGTCATATCTGTATTGGGTAAAATTACCACAAACTCTTCACCTCCATAACGAGCAAATAGATCAGCAGGACGTTTGATTTGTTTTTCAGCGGTTTGTGCGACTTCGATTAAGCAATGATCTCCTGCTTGATGTCCGTAATGGTCATTATAAAGTTTGAAATAGTCAATATCTATAAGAATTAGAGAGAGTGATTGTTGTTCGCGTAATGAGCGTTGCCATTCAATTTGTAATCGCTCATTAAAACAGCGCCGATTCGGAACTTGAGTTAATCCATCCGTAATTGCCCTTAAATGCTCCTGCTCAGCTTGATGCTTGAGCATCTCTCGATCTAGACGTTGCTGAGTAATATCTGTAAAAGAAGCTACTGCGGCATAGGGAGTTATCTGATTGGAATGAAATAGGGGTTGAGAATTAATCGATATCCATCTTGTCGGACAGTCTTTCTGACAGATTCCCATAATTACGTTAGTTTGTGGTTGTCCAGTTCTCAGCGTGACCATAGAGGGATGATCTTCACTCAAAAAAATCGAGCCATCCTCTCGAATTATTGATCTTTCAAAATTAATGGACTCAAGCCCTTGCATCTGATCTGTGGATAATCCCAAGATCTCCTCCGCACTTTCATTACAAGCAATAATCTGTCCGTCTACCTGTTGCAATAT
>JAJAZG010000145.1 GCA_026785865.1 Pseudanabaena sp. CAN_BIN31 | reverse complement strand
TCGTAACTGCACATAATCTAAATCTAAGTGTACCCGTCCCCGAATTGCATCATACTGCGCTTGCCGATAAGCCTCTAAGGAGCCAATATCACACCAATAGCCGCTAGCGATATAGCCATACATCGGCACGTTTTTAGCTAGTAAAAGTGGAAAAAGATCGTTAGAAAAGTCACTTGGTTCATTAGCAGGTAGAAAATCTAAAATTTCAGGCTCAAAAATATAAATACCCGTATTCACCGTGTCGGAAAAAACTTCACTAGTCGATGGTTTTTCTAAAAATCTTTGAATGCGATCATCTTCGTCAGTAATCACCACCCCAAAAGCCATAGGATCGCTAACCTTTCGTAAAATTAGGGTCGCTTGCGATTTTTTGGCGCGATGAAATTTGATCGCCGCAGTGAGGTCAAAGTCGGTAATACTATCGCCACTAATTACCAGAAAAGTGCTGTCTAAGAGATTTTCGACATTTTTGACGCATCCTGATGTCCCTAATGGTTGATCTTCCTCAACCACATAGATCATATTTACGCCAAAATCGGAGCCATCGCCAAAATATTCGCGGATCACATCAGGTAAGTAATGCAAAGTGGCAATTACTTCGCGGATGCCGTGACGCTTCAACAAATTAAGAATATGCTCAGTAATAGGACGATTTAGCACCGATACCATCGGTTTTGGCATATCGCAAGTGAGTGGGCGCAATCTCGTTCCCGAACCGCCTGCCATCAATACCGCGCGCATAGATCCTCCGAACGACAATACGTAATAGGATTAGGCTCTAGTATCGTTCAAATTTGCGTTAAAGCAATGAAAATAAACCTTAATCCTGAAGCAGATTCTCAAATAAAAAATATTGCCGCAAAAATTATTGTGGCGCTGGATGTCCCATCTGCTGCCGAAGCCATGATTTTATGCGATCGCCTACCCCAAGTAGATTTCTGGAAAGTAGGACTGGAGCTATTTATCGCCGATGGCAGTACGGTTTTGCGAGAATTAAAGGCGCGTCATAAAAAAATATTTCTAGATTTAAAGCTCCATGACATCCCCAACACTGTCGCCTCCGCTTGCCGAGTTGCGACTAAATATGGTGCAGATTTCCTGACAATTCACGCATCGGGTGGTAAAGCGATGATGCAAGCTGCCCAATCCGAAGTTGAAGGTTCATCAACGCAACTTTTAGCTATCTCGCTATTAACCAGTATTTCTGCGTCGGAATTAGCATCCGATCTCAAAGTAACGCTTGATGTTCCTGAATATGTGGCGCAAATGGTGTCGCTTGCCCAATCAAGTGGGCTTACAGGTGCAGTCTGCTCGCCCCATGAAGTTGCTAAGCTGCGATCGCTCCTCAATGACGATTTTTGCTTCGTTACCCCTGGTGTGCGTCCTACATGGTCAGCAGTTGGCGATCAGATTCGGGTGATGACTCCGAAGCAGGCGATCGCGGCAGGTGCGAACTATTTAGTAATTGGTCGCCCGATTACGGCGGCGGCTGATCCTGTGGCGGCATGGGAACAGATTTGCCAAGACTGTCTTTAAATTGCATGATCTTCTAGTTGATCGAGAGACACAATCTTCAAAGCCGCTTCATGGGTAGCCGCCAATTTCACAGGTGGCGCAACACCTGCGTCTAAAGCTTCCTTCCATCTTGAGGCACATAGACACCAGCAATCGCCTGCCTTCAGACCCACAAAATTAAACATCGGTGCGGGTGTGCTTAAGTCATTACCTTGAGCTTTGGTGTAGTCCAAAAATTCATCGGTAACTTCAGCGCATACGACATGCACACCAATATCGCGATCGCCTGTTTGACAAAATCCATCGCGATAAAACCCTGTCACTGGCGACGAGCAGCATAGCTCTAGATTGCCGCCCAAAACATTTTTGATTACTACCATATTTTTTAGAGAAGGACAGCTTTTTGATCTGCCGTTTGTAAAATATTTTGATATTCTAATTCAGAAACTAAATCAAGATTAGTTTCCACCCGATCCAAAAAGACTTTGCCTTCTAAATGATCGTACTCATGCTGGAATATTCTCGCAACGAAATCAGTTAGCTTTATCTGTTGCCGATCGCCAAGCCGATCTGTATATGCAACTTCAATTTCACAATAGCGCGGCACAAGTCCGCGAATCATTGGCACTGACAGACAACCTTCCCATCCTTTTTCAGTTTCCACTGAATGCGAAATAAGCTTGGGATTGATCATGGCAGTCGGTTCCATTTGGGGAGCATGGGGATATCGCTCATTGGCATGTGAAGCAATGATCACTAATTGTAGCGATCGCCCAATTTGCGGAGCCGCTAAACCTACGCCCTTATTTTCTTTGAGCGCAATTAACATTTGATCAATTAACTGCTGAATATCGCGATCGCGCACATCGGCGATCGGCTCAGCGATTTCCCTCAACACAGGATTACCAAGCTGGCAAACAGTTAATTTCTGAGGCTTTTGATTAAATATTTTATTTAGCGATCGGGCAAACATAGATTAATTAAATGAAAGTCTATTTTGATGATAGTCCGCCTGCAACTTCTGCGGCAATCAGGATTAATTGGTTGTGCTGAGGACGATGCTGATTTGTCAATTAATTACAAGCAATATCTCAACTCTTTTGAGAATTTTATGTCTATGGATTAAGGTAATGATATAGATTAGCGATCTCCATATCAGAAGATTGCTTGAGATTTTCTAAGTTTAATCTTCCTTTTTCTTAGTCCGCTTTTTCTTCTCGACTTTGAGCAATGGCGCACTTAGGGCTTCATAGAGGCTAAATAGATATTCTATGCGGTTGAGTTCGTTTACAAAGGGTTGCGGACGGTAGCAGAGGTCTACAGCTTTGTCTAAGGCTTGATGGGCTTTTACCAAGTCGGGCGGCATGGTTAGAGGATCGTAGAGGTCGGCGAGGCTGCTATCGGGATATTTGGCGCGGGTGTCTAATACTGTTTGCGCGGAGGTTTCGACTTTCTGTTTTTGTTTGTCGCTGATGTTTTCAGGGAATGGATAATTGTTGTAAACGATTGTACTCGAATAATCAAAACGACTTTCTAATCTTCCACATACATACCTAACCCAAGTCATGTGCATTTCTGAATTAAGAAGACCGAAAGAATATAGGCTTGCATCTGGTATAACTTGAAGTTTATTACTAGCAATTATACTAACGTCCAGAAATCCAATCGGAATATATTTTCGCTTTTCCGAAGAAACTTCAGGAACTGCGAGGTAATTACTTTTGGGTTGTCTATCAGTTTGAAATAGAGAAGGATAATCTGCCCATCTTTGCGTATTTTTGTCCGTACTTTTGGATCTAAATTCTTTAACAGACTCAATTCTTGATAATACGGATGGCATAGTACGCAAGTCATTTGGAGAAATACCATGCAACCATAGACAATAACGAGGGTTCCCATTGATTAGCTCATTTGAGCCGATATATTGCCTTAAATACTTTTGAGAAACACTTTCTTTTATCGCTAACTCATTAGCTTGTTCTTTCGTTAATATGAGAAACCCTCCATCTGCTGGCTTACTTCCATTTTTCATTTCAGGTACATTAGAAATTGGCTTAGTTCTTTTTAATACAATTAAATCACTACCTTCGGCTAAATATGGATTGATATTTTTAACTTTCTGCTCTGTTGGTTCACCCTTAATATCTACATAATCAAAAATCCTCTTGTTCTCAACATCTTGCAACCCAAACCCAATAATCACACAATGCACAGCCGCATTACCTTTTGCCTCATTACTCCAGCTAAAAGTACGATGAGCAAAATGGATTTTAACTTTGTATCTGTTATAAAGTTCTTGCCATAAAATTCCTACCTGCTCACCTTGAGAAATTGAACTTGTACTGACGAAAGCGCATTTAACCACCCCTAGCCCCTCCTTGAAAGGAGGGGAACAAGAGTTAAGATATTGAGCGGCTTTCAAGTACCATGCACAAACATAATCCAGTACACCCGCACCATTTACTCCCGCAAATATTTTTTCCATATCTGACTTTTGATCAGCATTTTGGAGATGCTTACCCACAAAAGGCGGATTACCCAAAATAAAATCAAAAACCTCCCCCTGCCCCTCCTTGAAAGGAGGGGAGTAAGAAATATTATCTTGTCCCCCTCCTTTCAAGGAGGGGTTAGGGGTGGTTCTTTTCCCTCTTAAACATTCCCTAATATCCTCCAATACCCCATCTAAATTCTCAAAAATCAAATTATTAGCATACCTAACCACAGTAATACCAACACCTCTCAAAAACTCGTCTCTTATCGCATCATATTCCAATCCCTCTTGAGAAAAATGCTGTCCTCCATCTAATTCAATTGCCAAATTTGCACTTGGACAAAAGAAATCCAAGATATAATTCCCAATAGAATGCTGCCTCCTAAACTTAAAGCCATCTAACTGCTTGCCTTGCAAAGCTTTCCACAAAGCCACCTCCGCAGGAGTAGCATTATTCCGAAGTTCTCGACGAAATTCCTTCTTACTAGAAAGATTACTAATCGCCTTGTAAGGAATCTCTTGTTCCCCTCCTTCCAAGGAGGGGCTAGGGGTGGTTCTTGTATTTCTACCTTCAGAAGAAGAATTGTTGATGATCTTTAGACTTCTATTAAACACCCCCAACCCCTCCTTTAAAGGAGGGGAGTAAGATCTCTTTTCTTGTTCCCCTCCTTGCAAGGAGGGGTTAGGGGTGGTTCTTAAACTATGCCAATCAATCCGTAACGAATTACCATGTACAATTTTTGCAGCCTTCTTGAGAGGCAACCGCACAAAATATTGACCAAATTCATTACTCACCTTCACATTCATTTGATGATCGATCAACCACATCGCCACCTCCGCAATCCGCACCGCAAACTCATCGTACTCAATCCCCGCAAACTGATCCACATCCACCTGAATAATCGAATTAACATCCGTCACCAACTGCCCACCCTTATTCAACTCCAACAAAATCAAAATCTCCAACTCTCGCAACTCGCGATA